>SCQZ01000162.1 GCA_004299665.1 Jatrophihabitans sp. | reverse complement strand
GAGCCCGTCGCTGCACAGCAGGTAACGATCACCGGAGCGGACCTCGCGGATGGAGATGTCCGGCTCGACGTCCTCGCCGCGCACGGCGCGCAGGATCACCGAGCGGCGGGGATGGTCCTTGGCCTCCTCGGCGGTGATCTTGCCGGTGTCGACGAGGTACTGCACGTAGGTGTCGTCGTGCGTGATCTGGGCCAGTTCGCCGGCGCGCAGCAGGTAGGCGCGCGAATCGCCCACGTGCAGCAGCCCCACCCGCGTGCCCATGAACCGCAGCGCGGTCAGCGTGGTCCCCATGCCGTCGAGGTCGGGGTCGCGCCGTACGGCCTCGGCGATGCGCGCGTTCGCCTCGACGACGACCTCGTTCAGCTCGCGCATCACGTCGGGCAGGGAACGGTCCTCGTCGAGCCGCTCCAGGGTGCCGATGACGATCTTGCTGGCGACCTCCCCCGCGGCGTGCCCGCCCATCCCGTCGGCGACCGCCAGCAGACGCGGCCCGGCATACACCGAGTCCTCGTTGTTGCTGCGCACCAGGCCGAGATCCGAGCGCACCGCATACCGCAGGGCCAGCGTCACCGGCCGACCACCCGGGCGGTCATCGCAGCTCCAGGACGGTAGCGCCGATGCGCAGCGGGACGCCGACCTCCAGCGGGATCGGGCCGTCGACCTTGCGCTGCCCGAGGTAGGTGCCGTTGGTGGAGCCGAGATCCTCCACCATCCAGCGGCCGTCCTGCAGCGAGATCCGGGCGTGACGCGTGCTGGCGTAGTCGTCGGTGAGCACCAGCGTGGAGTCGTTCGCGCGGCCGATCAGCACCGGCGCCCCGGTCAGCGAGATGCGGGTCCCGGACAGGCTCCCCTCGGTGACCAGCAGCTGCGACGGGCCCCCGGAGGGCACGGGGCGGGCCGGTGATCCGCCGCGTCGCCGCGCCGGCGGAGTGGCGACCCGCGGTTGGCCGGCGAGCCGCAGGTCGCGGCGGATCACCCGGATCGCCGCGAAGACGAACAGCCACAGCAACGCGAGGAAGCCGAAGCGCATCACCTGCAGCGCGAGCGCCGAGTTCATGCGCCTGCCCGCGCGCCCGCGGCGATCGTCACGGCACGTCCTGGTGGAAGACGATCCGGCTGTGGCCGATGCGCAGGACGTCGCCGTGCCGCAGGACCTGGCTGCCGACCTCGTGGCCGTTCACGGCGGTGCCGTTGGTGGAGCCGAGGTCGTAGACCGTCGCGCAGGTGCCGTCGAACTGGATGTCCAGGTGGCGGCGGGACACGCCCTGGTCGAGTAGTTGCAGGTCCGAGTCGGCGCCCCGGCCGATCACGTTGCTGCCCAGGCGCAGGTCGTACCGCTGCCCGGTCTGGTCGACGACCACCGTCGCCGATCCGCGGCGCGGCACCGGCGGCGGGCCCTGCTGGCGGGTGGGCATCGGCGCGCGCGGGGGTTCCGCCTCGCGGGGCGGGCCCGCATGCACCGGCGGGGGCGGGACGTGCTCGCGCGGCATCGCGGGCACCGCCGGCATCGACAGCGAGTCGTACGGCCGGCGCCGCGGCGGGGCCTGCGGCTCCATCCGGGAGGCGACCCCGAAGATGCCGGTGTGCAGCGAGTCGTCGCGGGCCAGGTACACCTCGACGTCGCCGACCGTGGTCCAGCGGTTCTCGTCGAGGTAGTCCTGGATCAGTTCGGCCAGCGAGTTCGTCAGCTGCACCTCCCACGGCACCAGCCGCTCGTGGTCGGAGGAGGACAGGGTGACGCGATAGCGGTTCGGGCACATGACCTGCCCGCCGCCGACGACCTGGCGCCGGTCGGCCGCCTCGCGCTGCAGCGCGTTGCCGACCTCGACGGGCTCGACCTGACCCTTGAAGACGCGGGCGAAGGCGCCGCCGACCAAGCCCTCCAAGCGGCGCTCGAACCGCTGGGCGAGACTCACGCGGGGAACTCCTTCCGCCGGGCATGAGGACAGGGCAGCGTGCCGGGCACGGGCGGACGTGCCCGGCGCCAGTCTATCGGCGGGCGGTCACGGGCCGGTTATGGACGGGGTCTGGCGTGCTACCGTTGCGTGTCGCTCAGCCGGGCAAGTGGCGGAATGGCAGACGCGCACGGTTCAGGTCCGTGTGTCCGTAAGGACGTGGGGGTTCAACTCCCCCCTTGCCCACTCACCGCCACCGCCAGATGTTCTGAACTCAGACACCGCCGCCAGCGCCAGACACCGCTGGCATCCCCGGCACCCACCTCCAGAGCCGGCTTCCCGCCAGAAATGGTGCGGAATCGGCGCTGCGGACGCGCCACTTCTGGCGGGAGGGCGGTGTCTGAGCGACGAGCGTGCCCGGGCGGGGCTCGGGTGTTCGGTGTGGGGCGGCCTGCGCGCCGGCCGGCGGGTCTACGCCGACGTCAGCGGGGCACCGATGGCGTCTTCCACGGCGCGTGTCGCCAGGACGTGCGTCGCCGGGGTTTGCGGGCTACGGTCGCGGTTCCCGCCTTGCGGCGCTTGGCGACGAACCGGTCGATCTTGCGGACGTTCGCCGCCCGCTCAGCGCCGGATGCCGGACGAGTCCCGAACTGCGCTTCCTCCAAGCCCAACTCGCGCACCGGCGCGGCGATC
>SCQZ01000161.1 GCA_004299665.1 Jatrophihabitans sp. | reverse complement strand
CCTCGCAGACCGACTGGCCGCCGCCCGCAAGGCGCAGCAGGAACAGGACATCGCGGATGCCGCCGCGGCAGCCGCCGCGGCAGCGACCGCCGCCGCGGCGGCACCGGCACCGTCGTCCGCGCAACCCGATGCCACGGAGCCGGACTCTGCCGAGCCGGACTCCACGGCGCCGAGCGGGCCCGGGGTCGCTCAGGGCACGACCCCGGCCCGTTCCGGTGCCTCCCGCAGCCACCTCACGGCGGTCCCGGTCCCGGCCGGCGGGCACGCGGCCGACGACGACCACCCGGCGGCGCCTCCGGCACCGGCCGCACCCGCGGTACGCGAGCGGTACGTCGACCCGTACGCCGGCATCAAGCGCAGCGTGCACCAGGCCCTCCTGGAGATGCTCGGGCCGAGCCTCTACGACGCGCGCATGGACGAGGTCGAACTGGAGAGCCGGGTGCGCCAGACGCTCTCGCAGGTGATCTCGCAGGAGGACACCCTGCTGTCCACGGCCGACCGGCAGCGCATCCAGGCCGAGATCTCCGACGAGATCCTCGGCTACGGCCCCCTGGAGCCGTTCCTGCGCGACGAGGAAGTCACCGAGGTCATGGTCAACGGGTACGACCAGATCTACGTCGAGCGCGCAGGCAGGCTGCACCCCGCCGCGGCCACCTTCAGCGACGAGGCGCACCTGCGCCGCACCATCGACAAGATCGTCGGCGCCGTGGGGCGCCGGGTCGACGAGTCCAGCCCGATGGTGGACGCCCGCCTGCCCGACGGCAGCCGCGTGAACGCGGTGATACCCCCGATCGCCCTCGACGGCGCGACGCTCACCATCCGCAAGTTCGCCAAGGACCCGTTCACCGTGCACGACCTGATCAGCTTCGGCACCATGAGCGTGCCGATCGCCAACCTGCTGTCCGCCTGCGTGTGGGGCCGGCTGAACATCCTCATCAGCGGCGGCACGGGCTCCGGGAAGACCACCACGCTCAACGTCGTCTCGTCGTTCGTGCCGGAGTTCGAGCGCATCGTGACCATCGAGGACGCCGCCGAACTGCAGTTGCACCAGGAACACGTGGTACGGCTGGAGACCCGCCCCCGCAACATCGAGGGCCGCGGCGAGGTGACCACCCGCGACCTGGTCAAGAACAGCCTGCGGATGCGGCCGGATCGCATCATCGTCGGCGAGGTCCGCGACGGCGCGGCCCTGGACATGCTGCAGGCGATGAACACCGGCCACGACGGCTCGCTGACCACGCTGCACGCCAACTCGCCGCGCGACGCCCTCGCCCGGCTGGAGACGATGGTGCTGATGGCCGGGGTCGACCTGCCGACGCGCGCCATCCGTGAGCAGGCCGCCTCCGCCCTGGACCTGATCGTGCACCAGGCCCGGCTGCGTGACGGGACGCGTCGCATCACGCACATCACCGAGGTCACCGGCATGGAGAGCGACGTCATCACGTTGCAGGACCTGTTCCTGTTCGACTACCACGCCGGCGTCGACGAGGACGGCCGCTACCGCGGCACCGTTCGCTCCACCGGCATCCGCCCCGTCTTCCTGCAGAGGCTGGCCGACGAGGGCATCCCCGCGCCTGCGGGGCTGTTCGAGGAGTGGGCGTGACCGCGCTGCGCCGGCTCGCGACCCTGGTCGGGGTGGCCGTCCCCCTGCTCGCCGCCACGCTGACCGGAGCCGCCGTCGCGCAGCCGAGCCCGACCGGCACCAGCATCACCGACGTCCAGACGCAGCCCGGGAAGGTCACCTTCCTGCTCTCGACGGACGGGGGCAACCAGCTCAACCCGACCTCCGTGGTCGTCTCCGCCGGCGGCCAGACGCTCAACGCGACCGCTACCATCCCCACCGGCACCCCCGCCGGGACGACCGCGCCGCTGCCGACGCGCGTCGTCTACCTCGTCCTGGACGTCAGCGGCTCGATGGCCGGGGACGGCATCACGGCCGCACGTGCGGCCGCCGGCCAGTACGCGCAGTCGCTACCCCCCGACGTGCGGGTCGGGCTGATCGAGTTCTCCGACGCCCCGCGGTTGCTGCTGGCGGACACCACCGACCGCAACGCGCTGTACACCGCGCTCGCGGGGGTGCAGGCCGGCGGCAACACGGCGCTCTACGACGCGATCGAACTGGCAGTCGCCCAGATGAAGGCGCTCCCGGCGGGATCGGTGCGGCGCCTGCTGGTCCTCAGCGACGGCGGTGACAACGTCAGCCACGCCACCGAGGCCGGGGCCGTGGCGGCGATGCGCGCCGCGTCGGTGGAGGCCGACGTCGTCGCCTTCCGCCTCCCGAGCAACGGGCAGGTGCTGCAGGAACTGGCCCAGGGCTCCGGCGGGACCGTGCTGCCGGCGGTGGACGCCGGTCACCTCGCGGGTGTCTTCGCCACCGCGGCCACCGTCTTCCGCCAGCAGTTGCGCGTCACCGTCACCGTGCCCGCATCGCTGTCCGACACGACCCAGACGCTGACCGTCTCCGCCAACGGCGGCAGCGCCGCCGTCGAGGCGAGCACCACGGTGCACCTGCCGGTGGTGCCGGGCGCGCACCCGAGCGCCAAGGCCCTCCCGGCGACGGTCGCCGGGTCAACGTCGTCGGCGACGCTGTGGCTCGTCGTCCTGCTCGCCTTCGTCGCGATCCTCGCGGTGGCGCTCGCCGTCCTGTTCGTGCCGGTGATGGCCGCGGCGCACGCCGACCGGAACCGGCGCCTGGCCGAGATGCACCGCTACCGGGTCATCGGCGCCGTCGAGGCGGCCGGTGCCACGGCGGTGCCGGGACCCGCCCAGACGCAGACGCCCGGAGCGGTCGCGCAGCGCACGCTGTCCTTCGTGGACCGCACGCTCCGCGCC
>SCQZ01000160.1 GCA_004299665.1 Jatrophihabitans sp. | reverse complement strand
ATCGCCAGCAGCACGGCGTCGTCGGTCAGCTTCTCGAACAGCGCCTCGGCGTGCGCGCGTGTCGGGGTACGCAGTTCTCCGACGTAGACGGAGAAGGCGAGCCCGCACTCGCGACTGGACAGGGTCAGCGCCTCGTCCATGCGGGTGAGCTGCCCCGGGGTGAAGGGCTGGTCGCCGACCTCGGACGTCGGCCCGTACTGCAGCTTCGTGCGCGCGGAGATCTCACCACTCACCGCTGGCACCCCCCACCGCCGTCGTGGAACCGCTCAGCTGGGGGCGCTGCACGGTGGCCAGCGCCTCGGGGTGCGGGACGTACCAGGCCGGCGCGAAGTTCCACGGGCGCCCGGGCCGGTACCGGTTCGGCTGGTGCAGCAGGGCCTTGCCGTACACGCCCAGGACCACCAGGATGATCACGACCAGTGGGATCCCGGCGAACACCAGCGCCGTCTCGATCGGGCTCACGGCAGGTCCGGCCCCACCGCGACGCGCCGTGGCGCCACCGGTGTCGTGTCCAGGGTTCGCTCGCTCACGCGCTGAGGCTATCGAATCCGGTTCGGGGCCCGCCGCACAGGCTCGCCGGATCAGCCGTCCCAGACCGGCGGGTGCCGATCCGCCCACGGCACCGCGGCCTCGACCTGCGCGGCGAGCGCCAGCAGCCGCGCCTCGCCGGCGCGCGCGCCGACCAGCATCATGCCGATCGGCAGACCCTCGGCACTGCGGTACATGGGCAGCGAGATCGCGGGCTGGCCGGTCATGTTGTAGATCGCGGTGTAGGGCGTGAAGTCCTTCTGGCGCCGGAAGTCGCCGGCCGGGTCGGTGCCGTCGGTGAACCAGCCCACCGGCGGCGGCAGCAGGCCGACGGTCGGGGTGAGGACCGCGTCGAACTGCGCGCTCTGCTCGAGCGCGCGGCGGGCGAAGACGTTCAGTTGCCCGACCGCCGCGGCGAACTGCGCGCCGCCGATCGCGTTGCCGCGCGCGCGCAGGTACCGGGTCAGCGGGCGCAGCAACGGCTCGCGGTCCGCGGGTACGGGAACCGCCGCCGCCGACACCGACCACAGCGTCTCGAAGGCGGGCACGGCCTCGGGCGGGACGGGCGCCGTCGTGTCGACGACGTCGTGGCCGAGCCCGGCCAGCACGGCGCCGGCCCGCTCCCACGCATCGCGCACCTGCGGGTCGAGGCCGCTGCCCAGGGGCGAGTCCAGGTAGCGCCCGATCCGCAGCCGGCCGGGCTCACGGTCACACCAGCCGAGGAACGTCTGCCCCGGTGGCAGCGGCGCGACCGGGTCCGGATCGCCCGGCTGGCCGATGGCGACGGCATCGAGGAACGCCGCCGCGTCACGCACCGTGCGGGCGATCGGGCCGAGCACACCCAGGCGGGTCGCGTCGAGGTCCAGCGGGCCCTTCGACACCCGGCCGCGGGCGGTCTTGAGCCCGACCAGTCCGCAGACGCTCGCCGGGATGCGGATCGATCCGCCGCCGTCGCTGCCCTGCGCGACCGGCACGAAGCCGGCCGCGACGGCGGCCGCGGCCCCGCCGCTGGATCCTCCCGCCAGCCGGGTGGTGTCCCACGGGTTCCGGGCGGGCGGGCCGATGTCGGTCTCGGTGTAGCAGGGCAGCCCGAGTTCCGGGGTGGCCGTCTTGCCGAGGCTGATCGTCCCGGCGGCGCGCAGCAGCGTCACGACGGTGTCGTCGACGTCGGGCACCCAGTCGGCGAAGGCCCGCGAACCCAGCTTGGTCGGCACGCCCGCCGTCATGTTCAGGTCCTTGATCGCGGTCGGGACGCCGAGCAGCGGCGGCAGCCGGCCCGGGTCGTCGGTGTCACGCAGCGCCTGCTCGGCGGCCCGCGCCTGGTCGCGGGCGGCCGAGTCGGTCAGGGTGACGAAGGCGCCGATCCCCTCGTCCAGCCGGGCGATCCGGTCGAGGTAGTGCTCGACCAACTCGACCGGGCTGACCTCGCCCCGGCGGACGGCCGCCGCCTGCTCGAGCGCCGTCAGGTCGTGCAACCTCGTCATGACGCACCCATGATCATGTCCGCCATCCTTGCGCCTCCCCCCTCGCGGGACCAGATCCGAGACCCGGGAGTGGTCACGCGAGGGGGGAAGCCGGGGATCGCGGGCTCAGCCGGCCGCCGCGTGCGAGGTCCAACCCAGGTACGGCTCCCACGCCGGGTCGCGCCGCGCCCAGCCGAGCACGGCGGCCAGGGCGGGCGGGGGCTGCAGCGGGGCGCTGCCCAGATGCCAGCCGAGTTCGGCCAGCAGGCGGTTGCCCTTGCGGTGGTTGCAGCGGGCGCAGGCGGCGACGACGTTCGTCCAGACGTGCTGCCCGCCCCGGGACCGGGGACGGACGTGGTCGACGGTGTCGGCGCGCGCGCCGCAGTAGGCGCAGCGGTGCGCGTCGCGGTCGAGCACGCCCCGGCGCGTCAGTGGGACCTCGCGGCGGTACGGCACCCGCACGTACCGGGCCAGCCGCACGACCGACGGTGCCGGGACCGACAGCGTCGCGGCCCGCAACATACCGGCGCCCGCGGCGACCAGCACGGCCTTCTCGGCGAGGACCAGCACCACGGCACGGCGCAGCGGCACGACGCACAACGGCTCATGCGTCGCGTTGAGGACCAACGCGCCGGCCACCTGTCCACCTCTCGCCCACACCAGTGAACCCGAACGCCGCGCTTCCCGCACCTGCATTCGCCCGGATGGCAGGCTGGGTTCCCGTGGGCACCCCTGTCGTCGCGCTGCCGGACTTCGTGCAGCGGCACAGTCACTGGATCATCGAGGTGCCGGTCCGCATCGTCGTGATCGTCGTCGTCGCCTGGCTGGTGCGCCTGGTGCTGCGGCACATGATCGACCGGATGGTGCGGCCCATACGCGGTGACGTCCCGCGGATCCTGCGGCCGTTCCGCGAGCGCCTGGACAACCTGGCGCTCCTCGAACGCGCCGGCCTGCTGAACCAACGGCGCGTCCAGCGCGCGGCGACGATCGGCTCGCTGCTCAAGTCGGTCGTGAGCTTCACGATCTTCGTCATCGCGTTCCTGCTCGTGCTCAGCGAACTGGACGTCAACCTGGCGCCGTTCATCGCGGGGACCTCGATCATCGGCGTCGCGCTGGGGTTCGGCGCCCAGAGCATCGTCAAGGACTTCCTGTCCGGCATGTTCATGATGCTGGAGGACCAGTACGGCGTGGGTGACGTCATCGACTTCGAGAAGGCGGTGGGCACGGTCGAGGCGGTCGGACTGCGCACCACCCAGTTGCGTGACGTGAACGGCACCGTCTGGTACGTCCGCAACGGCGAGGTGGTGCGCGTCGGCAACAAGAGCCAGGGGTTCGCCCAGGTGGTGCTGGACGTCCCGATCCCGGCCGGCGCCGACATCGAGGCGACCACGTCCGCGATGCGCGAGGTCGGCGCCGCGATGCGCGCCGACGAGCACTGGGCACCGGTGTTCCTCGACGACCCGCAGGTGCTGGGGGTCGAGTCGATGACCCGCGAGGAGACGGTGATCCGCATGCTGGCCAAGGTCCGGCCGCTGGAGCAGTGGCGCACGGCTCGCGAACTGCGGCGCCGGATCCGCGAGCGCCTCGACGGCGCTGCGGCGACCACCCCGACGGATTAGCCCCAATACCGTTCAGTTAAGGTTACATCGGTGTAGTTTGGTGGTATGCCGCGTGCTGGTTGGGTGAAGCCGGTCTCGGATCGTCGCCTGTCGGATCTGGTGTCGGTAGGGGTGCTGACGC
>SCQZ01000159.1 GCA_004299665.1 Jatrophihabitans sp. | reverse complement strand
CGCCAGCTGGCGTCGGTTGCGCACCTTGTGGATGCCGGAAGTGCGCCGCCACGGATCGGGCCGCGGGCCCGGCGGGGGCGCCGAGCGCACCGCCTCGAACTCCTGCCGGGCCCATTCGCCCTTGCCCTCGGCCTCGAGGCGCTCGGCGAGGACGGCGCGCAGCGGCAGCAGCAGCTCCACGTCCAGTGCCGCGTAGACCAGCCAGTCGTGCGGCAGCGGCCGCGTCGACCAGTCGGCGGCGGAGTGGCCCTTCTCCAGCCCCACCCCGAGGTGCTGTTCCACCATCGTGGCCAGACCCACTCGCTCCTGGCCGAGCAGCCGGCCCGCCAGCTCGGTGTCGAACAGGGCGCCCGGGCGCAGCCCCACCTCGGCCAGGCACGGCAGGTCCTGGTTGGCGGCGTGCAGCACCCATTCCGCCCCGGCCAGCGCCGCGTTGAGCGCCGACAGCTCGGGAACCTCCGTCGGGTCGATGAGGGCCGTTCCGGCGCCGTCGCGTCGCAGCTGCACCAGGTAGGCCCGCTGGCTGTAGCGGTAACCCGAGGCGCGCTCCGCGTCGACGGCGATGGCACCGGTGCCGGCGCCGAAGGTGGTGACGACCTGCCGCAGCCGTGCGTCGGAGGTCACCGGGTCCGGGACGCCGTCGGCGGGCAGGCGCAGGACCGGGGGCGGCGCCCCGTCCGGCTCGAGGTCGTCGCTCACCTCAGGCCGACGGGATCAGCGAGACACCCTCCGGGGGCAGTCCGGCGGCGGTGCACAGCAGGTCGACGAAGGCATGCAGGTGCGGCGCGAGGTCGGCGGTGTCGGCGGTCCACGAGGCGCGCAGTTCCATCTCGACCGTCGTGCGCGGCCCGGCCAGGTCCCCGAAGCGCGTCGAGGTCGTCTGCGTCACCGTGCCGCCGGCCGCCCGGTACGCCGCCTGCCGGGCGTCGAGGGCCTCGATCAGCCAGCTCCAGCCGACGCCGGGCAGCAACTCGTCGGTCCCGATCTGCGGATCCTGCTCCGCCGAGACGAACGCCACCAGGCGCAGCACGCCGTCCCACGCCTCGGCGCCGTCCGGGTCGTGCAGCAGCACCAGTCGCCCGGTCGCCAGATCGCGCGCGTCGGCGGCGTCCTCGTCCTGGTGGCCGTGATGCTCGCCGGCCATCACGTCGGCCGCGATCGCGAAGCTGTACGGTGCCAGCCGCTGCGGCGGACGCAACGGCTGGACGTGCACCTCGCGGCGCACGCCGGTGCCGGTCAGGGACGCCACCGCGCGACGGAACAGCTCCGGCTCGGGGCCCTGGGGACCGGCGGGCTGGTCGCGCTCGGCTGCGGAATCGGTCACGGGATCGCCCACCTGACGCAAGGGACGGGATCGGGTCATGCTCACGCCGCGCCTGCGGAGCGGACGGGCTGTGCGGGCGTGTCCAGGAGCAGGGCGCAGCCGCAGGCGGTGCACACCAGCTCCGGGCAGTCCCGGCCGTGCCCGTCCGGGCACGGGGGTCGCTCGAAGGCGCGCGGTTGCGTGCAG
This sequence comes from Jatrophihabitans sp., assembly GCA_004299665.1. Classification (GTDB taxonomy): domain Bacteria; phylum Actinomycetota; class Actinomycetes; order Mycobacteriales; family Jatrophihabitantaceae; genus FW021-bin43. The sequence goes on along the minus strand of SCQZ01000159.1, from coordinate 1,021 downwards.
GCAGGGCACGACTGCCAGTACAGGTCCTGGATCAGGTCGAACTCCGCGGGCACGAGAACCTCCTTCGGGCACGGCTCGTCTCTCGCGGCGACGAACGCCTTGACACGGTCCAACCTCGCACAGGTGTACGACTTTCGGGCGCAGGCACGCCGGATGGGAGGATTCCGGGTGTGGTGTCACCCGCGGTCCCCGCCGATTCCCTGCTGGTCCGGACGGCGCGGGGGATGCCGGGCCCGCACCCGCCCGTGTGGTTCATGCGCCAGGCCGGGCGCTCCCTTCCCGAGTACCGCGCCCTGCGCGCCGGCACGGCGATGCTCGACGCCTGCCGCGACCCCGAGATGATCGCGCAGATCACGCTGCAGCCGGTGCGCCGCCACGGGGTGGACGCGGCGATCCTGTTCTCGGACATCGTCGTGCCGCTGGTCGCGACGGGGGTGGAGATCGACATCGTGGCCGGCGTCGGCCCGGTGGTCGCGCGGCCGGTGCGTACCGAGGCGGACCTGGACCGGTTCCGTCCCCTGGAGGCCGCGGACGTTCCCTACGTCAGCGAGGCTGTGCGCGCGGTGGTGGGCGAGCTGGGGGCGACGCCGCTGATCGGCTTCGCGGGCGCACCGTTCACGCTGGCGAGCTACCTGGTCGAGGGCGGGCCGTCGCGCGATCACGCGCGGACCAAGGCGATGATGCACGGCGCCCCGCACCTGTGGGACGCGCTGTGCGGCCGGCTGGCGGTGCTCGCCGGCGCGTTCCTGCGGGTGCAGGTGGCCGCCGGTGCCTGCGCGGTGCAGCTGTTCGACTCGTGGGCCGGCGCGCTCTCGCGGGCCGACTACGTCCGGTACGTGCTGCCGCACTCGCGCGCCGTGCTTGCCGGCCTCGACGGGTGCGGTGTCCCGCGGATCCACTTCGGCGTGGGCACCGGGGAGTTCCTCGACCAGATCCGCGCGGCCGGGGCCGAGGTCGTCGGCGTCGACTGGCGGGTGCCGCTGGACGAGGCGGCGCGCCGGATCGGGCCGGGTGCCGTGGT
>SCQZ01000158.1 GCA_004299665.1 Jatrophihabitans sp. | reverse complement strand
CCCACAGGTGATCGCGCCTGCCGGGATGGGGGGTCGCCGTGATCAGGTCGGTTCTCGTGACCAACCGCGGCGAGATCGCCCGCCGGGTGTTCCGCACCTGCCGCGACCTCGGCCTGGCGACCGTCGCCGTCTTCTCGGACGCCGACGCCGGCTCCCCCCACGTGCGCGAGGCCGACGCGGCGGTGCGGCTGCCCGGCGCGGCACCGGGGGACACCTACCTGCGCGCCGACCTGCTGATCGGCGCCGCGCGCCGCGCCGGGGCGGACGCGATCCACCCGGGCTACGGGTTCCTGTCCGAGAACGCGCCCTTCGCGCGCGCGGTGACCGAGGCCGGGCTGACCTGGATCGGCCCGTCTCCCGAGGCGATCGCCGCGATGGGCTCGAAGATCGAGTCGAAGCGGATCATGGCCGGCGCGGGCGTGCCGGTGCTGGCCCAGCTGGACCCGGAGCAGGTCACGGCGGCCGACCTTCCGGTCCTGATCAAGGCCAGCGCCGGCGGCGGCGGGCGGGGCATGCGGGTCGTGCGCGACCTCGCCGACCTGCCCCGCGAGGCCGAATTGGCCCGTTCGGAGGCGCGGTCCGCCTTCGGCGACCCGACGGTGTTCTGCGAGCCGTACCTCGTTGCCGGGCGCCACGTCGAGGTGCAGGTGATGGCCGATGTCCACGGGACCGTCTGGGCGGTCGGCGAGCGGGAGTGCTCGATCCAGCGCCGCCACCAGAAGGTGGTCGAGGAGGCGCCCTCCCCGCTCGTCGAGCGGGTCGAGGGCATGCAGGCGCGGCTGTTCACCGCCGCCCGGGCCGCCGCGACGGCGATCGGCTACACCAACGCCGGCACCGTGGAGTTCATCTGCGACGACGCCGGGAGGTTCTACTTCCTGGAGATGAACACCCGGCTGCAGGTCGAGCACCCGGTCACCGAGTGCACCACAGGCCTGGATCTGGTCGCGCTCCAGATCGCCGTCGCGGACGGCGCGCGCCTCGACCCGGAGCCCCCGGCGCCGCACGGGCACGCGATCGAGGTACGGCTGTACGCCGAGGACCCCTGTCCCGCCGGGGCCGGCGCCGGGGCCCCTGTCGCCGCCTGGCAGCCGCAGAGCGGCACGGTGCGTCGCCTCGCCGTCCCCGGCGTCGTCGCCGAGTTCGGCACCGGGTCCGCGCCGCAGGGGATCCGCCTCGACAGCGGGGTGCGCGACGGCAGCACCGTCGGCACCCACTACGACCCGATGCTCGCCAAGGTGATCGCCTGGGCACCGACCCGCGACGCCGCCGCCGCGCGGCTCGCCACCGCGCTGGCACGCACCCGGCTGCACGGCCTGGTCACCAACCGCGACCTGCTGGTGAACGTGCTGCGGCACCCGGCCTTCCTCGCCGGGGACACCGATACCGCGTTCTTCGACCGTCACGGGCTCGACGTGCTCAGCGCCCCCCTCGCCGACGCGCGCGCGGCGCAGTTGTCCGCGCTTGCCGCCGCCATGGCGCTGGACAGCGCGGACAACTCGGCGCGGGCGGTGCTGCGGGCGATCCCCTCCGGCTGGCGGAACGTGCCGAGCGGGCCGCAGCGGGTCGTCCTCACCGGCCGCGGCGGCACCGAGCACGAGGTGACCTACCGGCGCACCCGAGCCGGCGTCGAGACGAACGTGGAGAACGTCGCCGTGCTCGGCGCCGACGTGCACGAGGTCGTCCTGGACGACGGGGGCGTGCGCCGCACATTCGCCGTGTCCCGCTACGGCGACCAGGTCGAGGTGGACTCGGCGCTGGGGCCGACGCGGCTGGTCCTGCAGCCGCGCTTCACCGATCCCGCGAGCCAGGTGCCGCCGGGCTCGCTGCTGGCCCCGATGCCCGGCTCCGTCGTCCGGCTGGCGGTCGCCGCCGGCGACACGGTCCGGGCCGGCGAGCCGGTGCTGTGGCTCGAGGCGATGAAGATGCAGCACCGCGTCGACGCCCCCACGGACGGGACGGTCACCGAGCTACCGGTGCGCGCCGGCCAGCAGGTGGACGTCGGCACCGTGCTCGCGGTCGTCACCGAGGAAGGAAGCGAGAGGTGAACTTCACCGAGACCGAGGAGCAGCAGGCGCTGCGCCGCGCCGTGGCCGACCTGGGCCGGCGCTACGGCCACGAGTACACCGCGCCGCGGGCCCGCGCCCGCGAACCGCTGTCCGAGCTGTGGGCCGAGGCGGGCAAGAGCGGTTTCGTCGGCGTGAACCTGCCCGAACGCTACGGCGGGGGCGGCGCGGGGATGAGCGAACTGGCGATCGTCGGCGAGGAGCTCAACGCCGCCGGTTGCGGGCTGCTGATGCTGGTCGTCTCGCCCGCGATCTGCGGCACCATCATCGCCCGGTACGGCACCGACGAGCAGCGCCGGCAGTGGCTGCCGCGGCTCGCGTCCGGTGAGGCGATCATGGCGTTCGGCATCACCGAGCCCGACGCCGGGTCCAACTCGCACCGCATCACCACCACCGCCCGGCGCGACGGCGCCGACTGGCTGCTCTCGGGCCGCAAGGTGTTCATCTCGGGCGTCGACCAGGCCCAGGCGGTGCTGGTCGTCGGCCGCACCGAGGACGCCCGCACCGGCCGGCTCAAGCCGGCGCTGTTCGTGGTTCCGACCGATGCCGCGGGCTTCGAGCGGACAGCCATCGACATGGACGTCCCGATGCCGGACAGGCAGTTCCAGCTGTTCCTCGACGACGTCCGGCTGCCCGGTGACGCCCTGGTCGGCGAGGAGGACGCAGCCTTGGCGCAGCTGTTCGCGGGGCTTAACCCGGAGCGGATCATGGCCGCGGCCGGCTCCGTCGGCATGGGGCGCTACGCGCTGGATCGCGCCGTCTCGTACGCCAGGGAGCGCGAGGTCTGGGGCACGCCGATCGGCGCCCACCAGGGGCTCGCGCATCCGCTGGCCAAGGCCAAGGTGGAACTCGAACTGGCCAAGCTGATGGCGCAGAAGGCCGCGTCGCTCTACGACTCGGGCGACGACATGGGGGCAGGCGAGGCCGCCAACATGGCCAAGTACGCGGCCGCCGAGGCGAGCATCGCCTGCGTCGACCAGGCGGTGCAGACCCTGGGCGGCAACGGCCTGGCCCACGAGTACGGCCTGGGCTCGCTGATCACGGCGGCGCGCGTGCCGCGGATCGCGCCGGTGAGCCGCGAGATGATCCTCAACTTCGTCGCCCAGTTCAGCCTGGGCCTGCCCAAGTCGTACTGACAGAACCGGAGGCATGCGTGAGCGTCCACTACGCGCTCGACCGGGCGATCGCCACCGTCACCCTGGACGCGCCGGACAACCGCAACGCCCTGTCCAAGGCACTGGTCGGCGACGTGACCGCGCACCTCGCCAGCGCCGCCGCGGACGCCGGGGTGCGCGCGGTCGTGATCACCCACACCGGCAGGACCTTCTGTGCCGGCGCCGACCTCAAGGAGCAGGCCGCGGAAGGGGGGCCGGCCGAGGGGACCCGGCGCATGCTGGACCTGCTGCGGGCGATCGTGGC
>SCQZ01000157.1 GCA_004299665.1 Jatrophihabitans sp. | reverse complement strand
CACGCGGCGTCGCTGCATCAGGCTTTCGCCCATTGTGCAATATTCCCCACTGCTGCCTCCCGTAGGAGTCTGGGCCGTGTCTCAGTCCCAGTGTGGCCGGTCGCCCTCTCAGGCCGGCTACCCGTCGCTGCCTTGGTAGGCCGTTACCCCACCAACAAGCTGATAGGCCGCGAGCCCATCCCTAGCCAGTAACCCTTTCCACCTCCGGGGATGCCCTCGGAGGTCGTATCCGGTATTAGCCCCGGTTTCCCGGGGTTATCCCAGTGCTAGGGGCAGGTTGCCCACGTGTTACTCACCCGTTCGCCGCTAGGACACCGTCCCGAAGGACGGGCCTCGCTCGACTTGCATGTGTTAAGCACGCCGCCAGCGTTCGTCCTGAGCCAGGATCAAACTCTCCGTGTAGGTATAGAGACGTCCCGGGCAAGCCCGGCATGTCGACACAGAAAGCCCCGTCCGAGGACGGGTCTCGATCGCTGGTTCCATCTGAGCTGGTCTGCTCGATGTACCAAAGGAATCGTTCACGGTCCGGCAAGCCGTACCGCGGACGAGAGTTATTTCATGGCACTAACTTTCGGCACGCTGTTGAGTTCTCAAGGAGCGGACGCACACCGTCGCGGCTCTCTCGAGCCGTTCAGGGGCAACCTGAGTTACTTTACCCGGTCGGTTCCGCAGGGTCAAACCTGCTCCGCCCGGCTTCCCGCTTGGTCTTCGCCGCGCGCAGCGGGGCTGCCAGCGGGTCGCGCTTGGGGGAAATGTCGGCCGGCCCCGCGTAGGTCCGCGGCTCCGTGCGCCGAACATCCAGAACACTAGTCAGCCGGGTCACGGCGCGTCAAATCCCAGGCTGAGGACGCTCCAGGCCCCGGATCTGCTGGGCCGCGGGGCTGCCGGCGGTAGCGGGGACGGTCCCGGCCATGATCGTCGCGGTGTGACCTGCGGCACGGCAGCACGGCGGCCGACGGCGGCCGGACCGGTCAGCCGGTCAGCCGGTCAGCCGGTCAGCCGGGCAGCCCGGCGCCTGCCGACGGTGAGGATGCGCCCCACGAGTTCGCCGCGGGGCACGTCGTAGCGGCCGGCGGCGAGCGGCACCCCGTCCAGGCGCACCGCCCCGGCGTCGATGTCGCGCCGTGCGGCGCCGGTCCCCGATGCCAGCCCCGCGCCGGCGAGCAGGGCCGGGACGTGGACGGTGTCCGCGTCGGGCAGCCGGGCCTCGGGCGCGTCCGTGGGAAGTTCGTGCCGCCGGAACCGGGCATCGAAGCGGTCCTCGGCGACGGCCGCCGCGTCGGCGCCGTGGTACAGGGTGACCACCTCGCGGGCCATCCGTCGCTTCGCGCGGTTCGCGCCGGGGCCGCCCGCCGCCACCTCGGCCTCGAGGGCGTCGACCTCGCGCGGGTGCAGTGCGGTGCACAGCCGGGCGTACATGCCGACGACGCCGTCGGGGACGCTCATCAACTTGCCGAACTGCTCGTCCGCGGGCTCGGCGATCGCCACGTAGTTGCCCAGGGACTTGCCCATCTTCTCCACGCCGTCGGTCCCCACCAGCAGCGGCACGGTGAGCACGGCCTGCGGCGCCTGGCCGCGCGAACGCTGCAGTTCGCGACCGACGAGGTTGTTGAAGGTCTGGTCGGTCCCGCCGAGTTCGATGTCGGCCCGGATCTGCACCGAGTCGATCCCCTGCAGCAGCGGGTAGAAGAACTCGCTCAGCGTGATCGGCTGGTGCGTGGCGAACCGGCGCGCGAAGTCGTCCCGCTCCAGCAGGTGCGCGACGGTCACCTGGCGCGTGTAATCGAGCATCTCGGCCAGCGACATGGCGCCGAGCCAGTCGGCGTTGTTCACCACCTCGGTGCGGTCCGGGTCGAGGATGCGCATGAGCTGGTCGAAGTAGCCGCGGGCGTTGGCGACGACCTGCTCCGGGCTCTGCGCCGCGCGCGTGGCCGTGCGGCCCGACGGATCCCCCACCTGCCCCGTGAAGCCGCCGACGACGAGCACCGCCGTGTGGCCGAAGTCCTGGAACTGGCGCAGCTTGCGCAGGACCACCGCATGCCCGAGTGTCAGGTCACTGCCCGAGGGGTCGATGCCGAGCTTGACCCGCAGCGGGCGGGCC
>SCQZ01000156.1 GCA_004299665.1 Jatrophihabitans sp. | reverse complement strand
GCTACACGTACGCGGCGTACGTCGCGCGCGCCGACCTGGCGCGCGACCTGGGCGACCCGACCGGTGAGCGCCGGTGGCGGGCGAGCGCGGCGGCGCTCAAGGCGGCCTTCAACCGGGACTTCTGGCTCGCCGACCGCGGCTGGTTCGCGGTCGGGCTGGACGCGGACAAGCGGCCGGTCGACGCCCTGACGTCTAACCCCGGCCACTGCCTGTGGACCGGCATCGTCGAGGCGGACAAGGCCGCCACGCTCGCCGAGCGACTGGGGTCGGCGCGGATGTCAACCGGATGGGGGCTGCGCACGCTGGGCTCGGGCATGGGCGCGTACAACCCGGTCAGCTACCACAACGGGTCGGTCTGGCCGCACGACACGGCGATCTGCGTGGCGGGCCTGATGCGGTACGGGCACGTCGAGGTCGCGACCCGGCTCGGGGTCGGGCTGCTGGAGGCGGCCGCCCGGTTCGAGCACCGGCTACCCGAGCTGTTCTGCGGCTTCGGGCGCGACGAGTTCGACGGGCCGGTGCCGTACCCGACCTCCTGCTCGCCACAGGCCTGGTCGGCGGCTGCCCCGCTGCTGGTGCTGCGCGCGCTGCTCGGCCTCGACCCGGACCTGACGACCGGTCGCGTGTGGTGCGCGCCGCGGCTGCCCGATCGCTACCTGCCGCTGACCGTGCGGGGCGTGCGCGTCGGTGAGCGGCGGGTGGCGATCTCGGTCGCCGGGGACGCCGTGCGGGTCGCCGGGCTCGACCCGCACGTCACGCTGATCGACGCGCCCCGGCCCGCCGAGGGCTGACTGTAACGGCGGGCGCGGTCAGCCCGATCCGGCGCTGCCCGCCGGGTGACGCCGTACCCAGATGCGGCGCAGATCGTCCACCCCCCACACCAGCAGGGGGAACGGCGTGACGAGCAGCAGTTGCCAGCCGGTGAGCCCGGCGGTCCCGAACAGCCCCTGGAAACCCGGCGCGTAGACGACCGCCGCGGCGAACGCGAGCTCGACCGCGATAGCGCCGAGCAGCCACCGGTTGGACAGCAGGCCCACGGCGCGCAGCGAGACCCGCTCGGTGCGACTCGCGAACGCGTTGCCGATCTGGCACGCGACGATGCCCAGCCACAGCTCGGTGGTGGCCTGGAGGTACGCGTGGTGCAGGGGCTGGCCCGCACCGGTCGGCGCGCCCGGGTGCCAGCCGGCGGCGAGCAGCACCGCGAAGAAGCCCCCGAGCGCGAGCGCCGCGGCCACCGGTCCCTTCACCGCCCAGGCGCGCACGAGCATCTCGCGGCGGATTACGCCCTCGTGCGGCGGGCGGGGCGGCCGTGACATCGTTCCCGGCTCGGCCGGCTCCCGGCTCAGCGCGAGCGCCGGGAGGATGTCCGTCCCCAGGTCGATGGCGAGGATCTGCAGGACCGTGATGGGCACCGGGATGGCCCCGCCGGCGAGCGCGAACACCACGAACGGCACGACCTCGGGCACCGCATGGGTGAAGATGTAGACGATGAACTTGCGGACGTTGTCGTAGACGCGCCGCCCGGCCGCGACGGCGGCGACTATCGTCGCGAAGTTGTCGTCCGCGAGCACCATCGTCGCGGCCTCGCGCGCGGCCTCGGTTCCCGAGCGTCCCATCGCGACGCCGATGTCGGCCCGCCGCAGCGCCGGGGCGTCGTTGACGCCGTCGCCGGTCATCGCCACGACCGCACCCTGGGCGCGCAGGGCGTCGGCGATGCGCAGCTTGGCCTCCGGGGAGCTGCGCGCGAAGATCACCTCGTGGTCGCCGGCGAGCAGGGCGTCGAGCTCGGACTCGCTCATCGCGGCCAGTTCGGGGCCGCTGACGATCGGGCTGTGCTCGTCGCCGATGCCGACCCGGCGCGCGATCTCGGCGGCGGTGCGGCCGTTGTCGCCGGTGACGACGTGGACCCGGATGCCGGCACTGTGCGCCTGGGCGATGGCGTGCGCGACCTCGGGTCGGGGCGGGTCGAACAGCGCGACCATGCCGAGCAGCACGAGGTCCCGCTCGGCGTCCTCGCGCACCACCGGGACGCTCCCGACCGGGCGGCGGGCGACCGCGAGCACCCGCAGCCCGGAGCGGGCGAACCGCTCGAGCACGGCGGCCAGTTCGGCGCGCCGCTCGTCGTCCAGCGGCCGGTCCCCGATCCGGGCGCACAGCGGCAGCACCGCCTCGGGTGCCCCCTTGACGTGGACCCACCGCCCGGTGCCGTCCTCGTCGACGCTCGCCATGCGCTGCAGCACCGGGCTGAACGCGAACAGGGCCCGGCGCGCCGCGTCGCGCGCGTCGGCGGACACCCCCACGCCGACCGAACGGGCGAGCGCCAGCAGCGCCAACTCCGTCGGGTCGCCGGTGGGCGCGACCGCGGCCTCGTCGGGCAGGTCCGCAGTGGTGCAGCGTGCCGCGGCGGCGGCGACCGCGCGCACCTGCGACGTGGCGTGCGGACCCGGGGTCTCGAGGTCGAACTCGCCGTCCGGGGTCCAGACCCGCACGGCGTGCATGTCGTTCTCGGTCAGCGTGCCGGTCTTGTCCGTGCAGATCACCGTCGTCGAGCCCAGCGTCTCCACCGCGGACAACCGCTTGACGAGGGCGTTGCGGCGCGCGAGGTCACGCACCCCCAACGCCAGCGCCAGGGTGATCGTCGGCAGCAGGCCCTCGGGGACGTTGGCCACGATCAGCCCGATCGCGAAGCCGGCCGCGGCGGCCCAGCCCAGCCCGGCGAGCACCCCGGCGGGCAGGAAGACGACACCGACCGCCGTCGCACAGCCCGCGATCAGCCACGCCACCCGCTTCACCTGGCGCTCCAGCGGACTGGGCTGCTCCCGGACGGTCTGCGAGAGGGCCGCGATGCGGCCCAGTTCGGTGTGCATCCCCGTGCCGGTGACCACCATCCGGGCGTCCCCGCCGGTGCAGATGGTGCCGCTGAAGACGCGGTCGGGCTGCTCGAGCGCGGGCAGCGCGGCGGGGCCGGCGCCGGCGGTGCGCGCCACCGGCACCGCCTCGCCGGTGAGGGTGGACATGTCCACCTCGACGGCACCGTCGACCAGGGTCCCGTCCGCGGACACGCGGTCCCCCTCGGCGAGCAGGACCAGGTCGCCGGGCACGAGACGGGTCGCGTCGATCTCGACGTGGTGCCCGTCCCGGACCACCAGCGCCTGCTCGGGCAGGTACGCGGCCAGCGAGTCCACCGACCGCTCGGCCTGCAACTCCTCCACGAACGCGAACGAGGCGTTGAGCACGATCACCACCACGATCGCGATCGCCAGCGCGACGCTGCCGGTGGCCGCGGACAGCACCGCCGCGACGGACAACAGCAGCGCCAGCGGTTGCGTGAACTGGGCGCCGAGTTGGCGCGGCCAGCGCCGCCCGTGGCGGCGGGCGAGCTGGTTGGGTCCGTAGGCGGCCAGCCGGCGGGCGGCCTCGCGGGTGCTCAAGCCCCGGGCGCCGGTACGCAGCTCGTGGTAGAGCGACGTGACGCCCGCGCCGGCCGGCGGCGTCATCGCGGTCCGCGCTGCGCGAAGGCCCGGCCCCCGGCGGGGAGCATCACGGCCTGACGTGCCATCGGCAGCTCCCTCGCGCGTCTGCGGTCCGGTCGTCGGGTCGACCACCCGATTCGACGCCCAGCCGTCCGGGTGCGGACAGGGTCGCTGGACACCGACCACCCGGGCCGTTCGGGCGTCGTGGGCCGAGGTGCCCGTCGCCGTGAGCCGTTCGCCCCTGACAGCTGCCGGTCGTGCCGCGGCACCGTCGGTGGTAGCCGAGCGGGAGGGCGGGACGATGCGAGTGATGGAGGGCGCCTCGGTGCCCGGCTCACAGGCCGAGGACCGTGCCGACGCGGGTGCCGAGAACCGTGCAGCGGACCGCGTCGTGCCGGAGGGACTGCGCGACTGGCGCATCGTCGTCGCGGTGCGCGACTATCCGCACGACGCCGCGACGATCGAGTGGGCGCTGGCCCATACCGTGCGTGGTGTCGACACCGTGCACCTGGTGCACGCCTACAGCCCGCTGCGGCTGGACGGCTGCCACTGGCAGCCGGTCGCCCGTGCGCGCGGGGCACGCGCGATGGCCGGCCGTCGCGTCGTGGCGATCGCGCTGCAGCGCATCGCCGCCGCGTACCCGGCGCTGGGCCAGGACGGATCCGCGGTGGCGGGCACCCCGGAGGACGTGCTCGAGCAGATGTCCGAGGTGGCCGACCTCGTCGTGGTGGGAGACGATTCCCTCGAGCCGGCGACGCCGCGACCGATCACCTGGCGCGTGCAGGACGCGGCCAGCTGCCCGGTGGTGTGCGTGCCCGCCGGTTACCGGACCGAGGCGGGATCACCGGTCACCGTCGTCGTCGACGAACAGGGATGGGATCCGGTGCTGGAGTTCGGCGTGCAGGTGGCGATGCGTTCCGGTGCCGGGCTGCAGGTCTCCCGGTCCTGGTCCGCGCTGCACGAGATGCTGCCCGAGACCGACGAGTGGCTCGCCGACCAGCAGCGCGCGTTCGACACGCAGCTCACCGAGTGGCAGGACCGGTACCCCGCGGTCCCGATCAGCGCCCGCATCGAACTCGACGACGCGTGGCCGGGTCGGCTGCGCCGCTCCAGCAGCCTGCTCGTCGCGACGTCCTACGCGGCCGCCCGGGTACGGTCGCTCCCGTCCGACCCGGTCCAGCAGGCGTGCCCCATCGCGATCGTTCCGGACGGGGGCTGACGGTCCGCGGGCGCCGCCCTCGGCCGGCCTGGCGCGCGGTCAGTTGTGCAGGACGGCAGCTCCGCCGAAGCGGCCGTGTGCGAGGTCGCTCAGGGCGCGCGGTGCCTGCTCCATCGGGTAGGCCGTCGTCGTGGCGCGCACCCCGAGCCTGGCGGCAAGGCGCAGGAACTGCTCACCGTCGGCGCGGGTGTTCGCGGTGACGCTGCGCAGCCGGCGCTCCTGGAACAGCTCGTCGGCGTAGCTCAGGGCCGGGATGTCCGACAGCCAGATGCCGGCCACCGCGAGCGTCCCCCCCGGGCCGAGGGCGCGCAGCGCGACGGGCACCAGCTCCCCGGCCGGCGCGAAGAGGATCGCGCCGTCGAGCGGCTCCGGCGGCACGCCGTCGGACGGGCCGACCGAGTCCGCGCCGAGCTCGACGGCCAGCGCCCGGTTGCTCTCGCCGCGGGTCAGGACGTGCACCCGCAAGCCCTGGCGCAGTGCCAGCTGGGCCGTCAGGTGCGCGCTGCCCCCGAAGCCGTATATGCCCAGCGCTCCGGCCGGGGGCACGGCGCTGCACCGCAGCGCGCGGTATCCGATGATCCCGGCGCACAACAGCGGCGCCGCCTGCTCGTCCTCGATCTCGTCCGGCAGCGGATAGGCGTACCGCGCGTCGGCCAGGCAACTGTCGGCGTACCCGCCGTCGAGGTCCCAGCCGGTGAAGACGGGGGAGCGGCACAGGTTCTCGCGTCCCTGCCGGCAGTAGCGACAGGTGCCGTCGGTGCCGGCCAGCCACGCGACGCCGACACGCTGCCCGACGGCGAAGCGCCGGACCGCGTCGCCGACCGCCTCGACCACCCCGACGACCTCGTGGCCGGGCGTGGTCGCCGGGCGGTGCGGCGGCAGATCACCCTCGGCGAGGTGCAGGTCGGTCCGACACACCCCGCAGCAACTGATCCGCACCCGCACCTGTTCGGGCCCGGGTTCGGGAACCTCGCGCTCGACGCGCGCCAGCGGCCCCCCGTCGATCGGGCCGGGGCGCTGCACCACCCAGCTACGCATGCACCCATGCTGCTCCCCCGCATGCCGGGACGGATCGCAGCTCGACGGGATCGTTGTCAGCGGGGGCGGTACGCGCCGGATCGGGCCCGAATGTCGAGCACGACGACCGCACGCTGGTCGTCGTGGATCTCGTACAGCACGCGCCAGTCCCGGCCGAGCCGCGCGCTGTGAATGCCTACAAGCTCATCGGTCAATGCCTTGCCGACTCGTCGCGGGTTCTCCAGCAGGGGCCCGGTGATGAACTCCACCGCTGCTGCCGCAACATCGGGCGGGAGCAGTTCGGCAAGAGCCCGGCGCGCGGGTGCGGCAGTCCCGAGTTCGTAGCTCCGCCTCACGAGGCGGAGCGGTCCCGGACGAGAGCGCGGGCGGCGTCGGCGCCGAAGACGACATCGCCGGACCGGACCGACTCACGCGCCTCGGCCAGGGCGCGCAGCGTCCCGGCGTCGGCCTTGATCTCCTCGGTCTCGCGGCGGGCGAGGAACGCTTCGACGGCGTGCGCGACCTCCTGCTGCACGCTGCGGCGATCCTCGATCGCTGCGGCGCGCAGGGCCGCGTCCAGATCGGCGGGAAGGCGCAACGTCATAGCCATACCATCATGGTATCAACTTGCACCGCTTCGGTTCAGCCTGCCACGGTCGGCTGATTCGCCGTGCCCACGGCCGAGCAGAACGGCCGAGCGGACACGCGTGGTCAGGCCGCAACGGGCCAGATCAGGTCCGCAGCTCGGCGTTCCAGCGGTGAGCCCCGCTGGTGCCCGCGCGGTGGGGCCGGGTGGCTGCGGTAACGGTGGCCGGTGGGGGTGATCAGGTCGATCGCGGCGCCCGGGCCGGGTCGGGCGCGCCACCCTGGTGCCTGCTTCGCATGGTTGCACGCGACGCAGAGGCCCTGCGCGTTCGCGACGCTCGTCTTCCCGCCGTGTTCGTGCGCAAGGAGATGGTCCGCGTGCCGGATCGGGGCCTCGCACCAGGGGGTTCGGCAGTACCGGTCCCGGAGTCGGACCCAGCGACGCTGTCCGGCGGTGAACAGCCGGCGGCGCGTCTCGAGTGCCACGATCCGGCCGCTGCCAGGAGCGGTGAACACGCGCCGGAGCCAGACCGGTGCGTCGGTGTCGAGGACGAGATCCCGGGCCGCCGGAGCGGGGACGGGGCCGACACCGTCCAGGTGGGCGGGTTCGTCGCCGTCGCCCAGCAGGGTATCGGTGGAGATCACCAGGTTCACCTCGATCGGCGTGCCCGCGGCGCTCGCCTGCCCGGTGAGCCGCTGTACGAGCAGATCGGCCATCACCTGACCGCGAGACCGCGGGTCGCCCGCTGCGATCAGGGCGTCGGCGGCGCGGCCGAGAGCGACGTGCGAGGCGACGCCCTGTGCCATCGGCAGCGTCGCTGTCAGCCGGGTCATCACCTCCGGGACGGGCCGCAGCGTCACGCGCCGGTCCCGCTCCGCCTGCCGTTGCCGCGCCACGAACCCGGCCGGGTCCAACCGGTAGGCCAGCGCACGGGCCTCGGCGACCAGCCGCCGGTCACCGAGTCGCTCGGCCCGCGGCGCCACCTCCGCGTCGACCTGCGCGCGGTGCTCCCGGGACAGGAATACCGTCTCGCGGGCGAGCAGCGTGGCGCGCCACTCGGTGATCTCACCGCGGCGTAGCGCGGCCAGCGTCTGCGGCAACTCGCCGGTGAGGACCTTCGCCCAGCCGGCGAACCGCGCCGCGGCATGGGGCGAGCACCGCTTCGCCAGCCCCACCTGCGCGGCGATCCCGCGCTCGGCCCGTTCGGCCGGCACCCCCGCCGCTCGCTGCGCAGCACGCTGCGAATCCACGAAGCACGTCGTGACCCACGCCTGCGCCGCCGAGGCGGCCGCCTTCAGCTCCTCCAGCGCCCGGATCTGGTCCACCCGCGCGCCGTCCTCACCGGCGACCGCGAGATTGCGGACCGCGGCGAGCACACCGGCGAGTGAATCACTCATACAGACGATTCTAGAGACCGGGTCCGACACTATTGCGTGTGATGTCTCAAAGACATCGGTGACAGTCCTGCATCAGGAGATTGGTGACGGTTGGTGTGTCAGGAGATCGGTGCCGGTGCGTCTGCTTGGGGTCGGTGTCCTGGTTGGCGGCGGTTGCCGACGTAGTTGGTTCCGGGAGCGGGTCGGAGGTGCTCGGCCAGGACTTCACCGTGGAGGTCAGTGCTCGAAGGCGCGGCGCGGGCCGACCCTGTACTGGACGGAGCCGAGGGTGATGGTGCCTGGGCCGACCGGGACGATGCCAGGCCCGGGTTCGTCGAGATCGATCTGGTCGGCCACGAGGGCGGGCCCGCCAACGGCGAGCACTGCTACGACGAGACTGACGAAGGATGCTTGCCGGTTACGCTGGGGACCATGGCGGTCCGGGCCAGCGGCGTTCGGCAGCCGAGCATCTGGGCGAGCGTTGTCAGCGATGACGCGACGGCCCTTCGCGATTGGCTGCTCGCTCTCGGGTTCACCGCGGACCTGGTGATTCCCGGTGAGCGCGACGGCTCGATCCACCACTGTCAGTTGGACTGGCCCGAGGGCGGGCGGGTGATGCTCTCCAGCACGGACGAGCGCCCCACGCCGTGCCGGCCGGGGACGAGTTCGCTGCACGTCGTGACCGCCGACCCGGACACGGTGATGGCCCGTGCCCTCGCGGTGGGCGCGACCGTGGTGCACGAACTGGTCGACCAGACCGATTACCCGTCGCGCGACTTCACGGTGGCCGACCCCGACGGCAACCACTGGACGTTCGCCACGTTCGCCGGATAGCCGGCCGGCCGAGCCGGAGCGCCATCCCGGACGAAGGTCCCCGGGCCGTGACACCCAACGGCCCTACGTGCGCCTGGCGTGCGGCGGGTGGGGTGGAGGTGCGGCGGACCGACACGAGGAGAAGCGATGAGTCCGGTGCTCAACAAGCAGAACGCCCCGGAACTGGCTCCGTGGGGGACGCCCGAGGCGTTCCCGTGGAACACCCGGTTCGGGCACCTGATCGACACCATGTGGCAGAACGCCGCGCACGGTGCCGATTTCCCGCCGAACGGTGACCTGGAGGAACTCGAGGACACCTTCGTCCTCGACGTGGACCTGCCCGGTGTCGACCGCAAGGACCTCACCGTCGACGTGTCCGGTCGCCGGGTCACGATCTCCGGCACCCGCGTGGAGCGCGAGCGCGACGGCATCCTGCGGCACTCGACCCGGGTCACCGGCGCCTTCCGTTACGAGGTGGTCCTGCCGGCGACGGTGGACGAGAAGGCGGTCAGCGCCAAGCTCGCCGACGGCGTGCTCACCCTGCGGCTGCCGAAGGTCGACGGGGCCCGCTCCACCCACGTCCCGATCGAGTGAGACCGGGATGGGCTCGTCCCCGGTGCCGGGCGATCATCGCCCGGAGGCCGGGGGCGAGCCGGCCTGCTCGGCCGGTATGCCGCCGCCGACGCCGGGCAGGCCACCGCCCCCGCCGGGCAGGCCACCGCCCCCGCCGGGCATAACGTCCCCGTACAAGCGTGCCGACCGGCCCGCCCAAGAGGTGCGCAACGGAACTGTCGGCCAGGACCTCGCCGGGAGACGGTGAGCACATGAGATTCGGTCGACACCTTCGGCCCGGTGCCCACTCGCCGGCGACCGACCCGGGTTGCGGGCCGGACGACCGGCTCGAGGACGTCATCGTGCTGCACCCGCTGACACAGCGTGCCGACTGCTGCGTCGGCGCTGCCTCCTACCGCGTGGTGCTGCCCGCGGTGCCGGGCGAGCAGCGGCGCCGGGAACTGTTCCTGTGCGGCCACCACTTCCGTGCGACCGCGGCGGCCCAGGCACGCTCGGGGGCGTGCGTGTACGACGCGCGTGGTCACCTGGTGGCAGGCCCCGTTCCCGTGGCGGTGCCCGACGCGCCCGACTTGCGGCTGTTCAGCCACGCCGGACCGCCGGCCCCGTGAGAAACACGGGCGAGCCCTGCGACGGGGCCCGGACGCACCCTCCGGGCCGCGCCACAGGGACCTTCGGCCCTGCTACACATGCCGGTCATAGGGGATCTTTGATATCGAAGCCGAAAGACGAAGGACCAGCGATGACAACTGCCGTCGATGTTCGGGCCGCGGCCGCGCTGCGGCGCGCGGCCGTGCGAGCGACGCTTGCGCCGTCGGTGCACAATACCCAGCCCTGGCGCTTCGACCTGCACGCGGGAGCCCTGGACCTCGTGGCGGACCGGTCCCGGCAGCTGACGGTCCTGGACCCGGCGGGCCGCCAGCTCACGATCAGTCTCGGCTGCGCCCTGTTCAACGCGCGCGTCTCGCTCGCCGCGGCGAACATCACCGCACGGATCGAGCGGTTCCCGGCCGGCGCCGACGGCGATGTCGTCGCACGCCTGCACGTCGAGGACGGGGCGGCGGTGCGCGACGTCATCGGCGGGTACGACCAGTTCCTGGAGGAGCGCCAGACGAACCGCCGGCGGTTCGTCGACGAGCGGGTGCCGATCGACGTGGTCGCGGCGCTGGTCGATGCCGCCGCGGCCGAGGAGGGGATCCTGTACCCGGTACGCAGCGAGTACGACCGGCTGACCCTCGCCCGGCTGAGCCAGGAGGCCTACCGCATCCAGATGCTCGACGCGGCCTACCGGGCCGAACTGCGGGCGTGGACGTCGGCCGACTCGCAACGGCTGGACGGGGTGGGCGCGGAGACGGTGCCGCAGGTGAGCGGTGAGGCGCGCGACGAGATCCCGATGCGGGACTTCGACACCAGCGGCGCCGGCGGGCTGCCCGGCGACACGCGGTCGTCCACCAAGCAGTGCCTGCTGCTGCTGGGAACCTCCGGCGACGCCGCGGCCGGCTGGCTGCGAGGCGGCGAGGCGCTGGAGCGGGTGTTGCTGGAGATCACCCGTCACGGCTTCGCCGTCAGCCCGCTCACGCAGGTCGTCGAGGTGCCGTCGGTGCGGGCCGCGCTGCGGGCCGACCTGGGCATCGACTGGTGGCCGCACGTGCTGCTGCGGGTCGGCCGGGCACCCCTGGCGCCGGCGTCCCGGCGGCGGCGGCTCGTCGACGTGCTCAACGAATCGGTGTGACCGGGGCCGGCACCAGTACCGTGAGCCGCATGTCAGAGGGCGCGGACCGGCCGCCGGCGGCCGTCGGGCTGACGCCGCTGCTGCGGCTCGACGAACTCATCGACCGGCTGATCGACCATGCCCAGGACGTGCGGCGCGCGGAGGACCGGCTGCGCGCGCTGCTCGAGGCCACCGACCTGATCACCAGCGACCTGTCGCTGGAGAACGTCCTGGTGCACATCGCGGAGGCGGCGCGCACGGTCGCGGACGCGCGGTACGCGGCGCTGGGCGTCATCGCCGCCGACGGCGGACTGGAACGGTTCATCCACTCCGGCATCGACGACGAAGTCGCGCGCGCCATCGGTCCGTTGCCGCAGGGCAAGGGACTGCTCGGCGCGCTCATCCGCGACCCGCGCCCGATCCGGCTGGAGAACCTGGCGGACGACCCCCGCTCGGTCGGGTTCCCGCCGAACCACCCGCCGATGCGGTCCTTCCTGGGCGTGCCCGTCGTGGTGCGCGACGAGGTCTTCGGCAACCTGTACCTGACCGAGAGCCGTAACGGCGCGTTCAGTGAGGAGGACGAGTCGCTGGTCGCCTCACTCGCCCGCGCCGCGGCCACGGCCATCAGCAACGCGCGGCTGTACCAGGAGGCCCGGGTCAAGCAGCGGTGGCTGTCCGCGTCGGTGGACATCGGCTCGCAACTGCTCGCCTCCGAGGGCGAGGACCCGCTGCGCATGGTGGCCCGCTACGCGAGTGACATCGCCGACGCCGACCTCGCCAGCGTGGGTGTCATCACCGCGGACGGGCAGGACATCTTCGTCGAGGTCGCGATCGGTGAGCGCGCCGACGAACTGATCGGGCAGCGCTTCCCGCTGGAGGGCTCGCTCGCCCGGCGGGCGGTGACCACCCGCAGCCCGCTGCTGATCCGCTCGCCGGACGACGCCGCGGGCGACGTCCCGGTGATGACGACGCTCATCGAGGCCGGGCCGATCATGGTCATCCCGCTGCTCGGCACGGAGAAGGTGCACGGCGTGCTGAACATCGTGCGCAGGCGGGGATCGGCGACGTTCGCGCCGAGCGACCTGGACATGGCCGCGGGCTTCGCCAACCAGGCGAGCGTCGCGATCGAGATCGCCGCCTCCCGGTCCGACCAGCAGCGCATCGCGCTGCTGGAAGACCGCGACCGCATCGCCCGGGACCTGCACGACCACGTCATCCAGCAACTGTTCGCGATCGGTCTCAACCTGCAGGGGCTGGCGGTGCTGGCGGCCGACGATTCCCGCCTGGCGACCGCCCTGCGCGGCCGGGTGGAGGACCTGGACCGGACGATCCGCCAGATCCGCACCAGCATCTTCGCGCTGCGGGGGCCGCTGGCCGGTTCGGCGGGCGGGCTGCGCAGCGCGGTGCTGGCGGTCGCCGAGGAACTGCGCCCGGCGCTGGGCCGCCCGGCCGGCGTGACCTTCGACGGCCCGGTGGACTCCCTGGTGGTCGACACGCTCGCCGACGACGTCATCGCCTGCGTGCGCGAGGGACTGACCAACGTCGCACGCCACGCGGACGCCCGGCACGTGCAGGTGGACGTCGCGGCCGACGCGACCCACGTCACGGTCCGGATCGCGGACGACGGGCGCGGCATCGACGACCGGGCAACCCACAGCGGGCTGAGCAACCTGCGTGCGCGTGCCGAGCACCGCGGTGGAACATTTGAGATACAGGTGCCCGCCGCCGGCGGGACCGAACTGATATGGAGGGTGCCCCTCTCATGACAGCTCCCGACGTGAAGCCGATCCGGGTGTTCCTGCTGGACGACCACGAGGTGGTGCGGCGCGGGCTGGCCACCATGCTCGAGGCGCTGCCGGACTTCGAGGTGGTCGGCGAGGCGGGCACCGCCGAGCAGGCGCTGGCGCGGATCCCGGCCACGCGGCCGGACGTCGCGATCCTCGACGCCCGACTGGGCGACGGCAGCGGCATCGACGTGTGCCGCGAGATCCGGGCCACCATGCCCACCACCTACTGCATGATCCTGACGTCCTACGACGACCAGGACGCGATCTTGGCCTCGGTGCTCGCGAACGCCTCGGGCTACGTCCTGAAGGAGGTGCGGGGCACCGCGCTGATCGACGCCATCCGCCAGGTGGCGATGGGGCGCTCGCTGATCGCGCCGGAGGTGATCGCGCAGGTCATGGAACGGGTGCGGCACGGTACGCCGGAGCAGACGCGGCTCGCCGCGCTGAGCGAGCGCGAGCGCGAGGTGCTCGACCTGATCGCGGAGGGCATGACCAACAAGCAGATCGGCGAGCGGCTGTTCCTGGCCGAGAAGACCGTGAAGAACTACGTCTCCAGCCTGTTGGCCAAGCTGGGCATGGAGCGGCGCACGCAGGCGGCGGTCTTCGGGTCGGAGATGCGCAGGCGCTGACGGCGCCGGTCCTCAGGCGGCGCGGGCCTCAGGCGAGGACGACGGGCAGTTCCTTCATGCCGTGGACGAAGGACAGGTCCCGGAAGCGCAGCTGCTCCGGTGCGACCGCGAGCCGCATCGCCGGGAAGCGGTGCAGCAGGGCGGGGTAGGCCATCCGCAGCTCCATACGGGCAAGTTCCGCGCCGACACAGCGATGGATGCCGTGCCCGAACGCCAGGTGCCCGGGCTGCGGCCGGGCGATGTCGACCGAGTCCATGCCCGGGCCCTGGCGGGCGTCGCGCCCGGCGCCGCTGAGCGAGCAGAGGACCACGTCCCCGGCGAACATCGCCTTGCCGCCGATCGTCACGTCGCGCACGGCGAAGCGGGGGAAGCCCACCTGCACCACCGACAGGTACCGCAGCAGTTCCTCGACCAGCGGCTCGACGGTCGCCTCGTCCGCTCGGACGGCGTCGCACAGCGCGCGGTCCCGCAGCAGCGCCACCGCGCCGAGGGTCAGCATGCTCACCGTCGTCTCGAAGCCGCCGGTGAGCACGCCGTCGACCAGCCCGGCGAGCTCGACGTCGCCGACGTCGTCGCCGTGCTCGGCCAGGATCGTCCCGATCAGCCCCGGTCCGGGATCGGACCGTTGCCGCACCACGATCTCGCGCAGGTACTCGATCGACTCCTGGATGACGTCCAGCGACGCGGACGCGCCGCCGGAGAAGTCGAAGCGCGCGGTGCTCAGCCGCGCGAAGTCCGCCCGGTCGGCCTCGTCGATGCCGAGCAGCTCCATGATCACGCGGGACGGGATGGGGACGGAGAAGTGTCTCTGGAGGTCGACGACCCCGTCGCTGCCGGCGGCGCGCGCGACGTCCTCCAGCGCCTCGTCGACGATCTGCCGCACGCGCGGGGCACGCGCCGCCAGCGCCCTCGTCGTGAAGTACGGCGTGAGCATGTGGCGCAGCCGCGTGTGCGCCGGCGGGTCCGCGAAGCCGAGACCGCCGGGGTCCTGCTCGGCGGCGATGCCGACCTTGCCGATCATGTTGCCGAAGTCGTTGCTGAAGATGTGCGGGCCGGCCGCGAGCACCTCGCGGGACTCGGCGTACCCGGTGACCAGCCAGCCGCGCAGTCCGAGCGGCAGCTTCAGCCGGCTCACCGGCTCGCGTGCCCGCAACTCGCCCAGCGCGGGCACCGGGTCGAGCCCGTCGCGCCGCAACGGCAGCAGCGCCTCGTCGGGGAATCGGGCGAGCAGCGACGCAGGGTCCGAATGGCCGCCGGGCAGCTTCATCAGCAGGCCCAGCAGGGTGCGCCGCGCCTTGCTGGCGACCTTCTGGCCCCGCACCCGCAGCTGTGGCACGCTCCGCCCTCCCGGACCTGTCGGTTCGCAGAAATGCTAGACCGTCCCGTCGTACCCGCGTGCTCAGCGCGCCGCCAGCGCGGGGCTGCCTGCCCCGGCGGCGACCAGCAGCCCGAGCAGGTAGCCGATCGCCACCCCGGCGCCGGGCCCGACGAGCCAGCCGAGCAGGATCGCCCGCAGCGCGTCGGCGTGGACCGTGCGGCGGCCATGCGCCACCCCCGCGCCGGACATGGCCCCGACGGGCGCCTGGTTCATCGAGGTGAAGTAGCCGAACGCCACCGCGACCAGCACCACGGCGGCCTGCACGAGTTGTGCGGCCGTGGCCATCGATCGGTCCACGGTGACGATGTCGAACGCGACCTTGTGCAACAGCGGTCTTCCCCAGGTGAGCACTCCGGCGGCGAGCCCCAGCCCACCGATCAGCCCGGCCGTGAGCGGGCCGAACGTGCCGGACCCCACGAGTGCGCCGGTGGCGTTGGCGACGTCGTTGCCGCCCATGGCGAAGGAGGCGAGCGCGCCGACGCCGACGAGGCCGGCGGCCGACGCCGCGCCCGGCACCGGCGGTACCGGCGCCCGGTCGAGCAGGCGGGTCAGCGCGTATCCGAGACCCGCCGCCCCTACCGGCGCGGCGGCCCAGACGACGGCCAGCGTGCCGATCGTCGACCAGTGCACCCCGACCCTGGTCGCGAGCCCGACGCCCACGACGGTGAAGACGAGGATCTGGATGGTGGAGGTCGGTATGCGCACCAGGTTGAAGGCGCTGGTGAGCGCGAACGCCACCCCGATGACGATCACCAGGCCGGGGACGGCCAGACCGGGACCGGTCAGCAGGCCGGAACCGACGGTGTGCTCCACGCGGTGCGAGGCGAGCGCCGCACCGGCCAGCGCCAACGGCGCCATCACCAGCAACGCCCGCCACGCGCTTATCGCGTGCAGTGCGTGCGGCATCCCCATGCACGCCCCGGTGTAGTGCGCCCCCATGCTGTAGGCGAACGCGACGGCCAGCACTACGAGGAGGGCCGTCACCGCGCCTCACCGACCGCACCCACGACACCACAGTCTGGCGCAGCAACTGCACGGCACGCTGCGGCGGCACGGTCACCGGTGACCGTGCCGCCGTGGGCGGTGCCGAGGGCCTCAGGCCTTCGGGGTCGGGTGGATCCTCTCGTGCGAGCCGTCCAGCACCCGCTCCTCGCTGGACACGCGGCCCGCGTGCCACAGGCCGAGGCCCGTCAGGACGAACATCAGCGCCGCCGCGACGTAGGCGACGATCGCGCCGATGCCGGCGATGGTGGCCATCTTGCCGAAGGCGAAGGCGTTGAGCAGCAGGCCCCGCAGCGTCTCGCCGCGGAACATGGTCTGCACCTGTCCGGCCAGCTTCTGGTCGGTCGGGTTGGCGTTGGACTTCGCGCTCAGCTGCGAGTACGTCTGGCCGGCGCCGATCTCCTGCAGGTGCACGGCGATGAAGTGGTTGGCGTAGGTGCCGGCCTGGTCGCCCGTGAGCAGTTGCTGGCCCGCGTACTGCTGCATCGCGCAGATCGGAAGAG
>SCQZ01000155.1 GCA_004299665.1 Jatrophihabitans sp. | reverse complement strand
CTGCTCCTCCTGCAGGTAGCTGCGGGTGTTGCGCCGCGTGCCGCGCGACAGGTACAGCCGGCGCGGGCCGTCGCCGCCCGGACGCGCCGGAAGGCGCCGCCGCAGCCAGTCCACCAGCCACGGCGGAGCGTCGAGGTCCTGGTTCGGCGTGCTCGGTACCAGCAGCCGGTCGGCCATGATCGTCACGCCCGCGCGCGGCTCGACGAGGCGCGCGGACACCCCGGCGAGTCCGAGCAGTTCGCGCTGGTAGCGCAACCGGTGCGGCACCACGATCGCGTCGACGTGTTCGCCGGGCAGGGACTGCTCGAAGATCCCGTACCGCCCCAGGCCGTCGAGCAGGAAGTGGTAGTAGTTGACGCCCACGCCACGGGTCACCAGGCTCAGCACCGTCCCGCGCTCCCGGACGACCCGCCCGACCGTCGGCCGCAGGAAGATCGGGTGCTCGCGCCACCCGGCGATCCCGAAGTAGCCGGAGGTCTGGTAGTCCAGCACCCCGCACGGCGTCACGGTGGCGCCGTAGCTGCCGACGAGCCGGCCGCCGCTGACGGCGAGGGTGTAGCGGGCCGGGATCTGCGCCGAGCGCGCCTGCCCGAACCGCCAGTGACCGGCCGGATGGCCGGTGACCGCCCGGCGCCGCAGGGTCTCGGCGGGCCCGGCCGGGTGCAGGTGCACGGTGCCGGGCTCGCCGCGCGCGGTGTCCTGCGACCTGCCGGTGGCCGTGCGGGGTACCGCACGCGGGCCCAGCAGCGGTGCCAGCCGCCGGTGGAGCACGCCGAGCAGGACGGCGAGGATCCGGTGGGCGCGCTTGAACACCGGCCACCAGGGCCGCAGCGCGGGCGGCAGGCGGCTCACCGGCCCACCAGCCGGCGCACGGCCCGCCACACCGGCGGGAAGGCGATGAGCCGGCGGACCACCGAACGCAGCCACAGCGGCCGGATTACCCGGCGCGCCAGGCGGGACAGCCGGCCGTCGGTGCGCAGCAGGATCAGTTCGAGTTCGCGTTCGACGTCCGCGTTCAGCGCCAGCGGCGGGTGCACCATCGGGAACCGCATCGGGACCGCCGGGTCGGGTTCCTTGGCCGCGCGGGTGTGGGTGGCGTCGTCACCGAAGCCGTCGTTCTCGACGAGGTTCGCCGCCGGGACGGCGGACAGGCCGCCCGCCGCCATGATCGACACCCACCAGTGGTGGTCCCAGCCGCGGGCGTCACCGTCGGGGTTCGCCGCGACGTCCGCGAAGTGGCGCCGCGCCGCCTGCGTGACCAGCGCGCCCCCGTGCGGGATCGCGGGCGCGGGGCGGTACGCGTCGGCGGTGCGCGGCAACCGGTCGTACCGGTCCTCGGCGCCGGCGTGGTCCCGGGGGAACTCGGCGCGGTGCCGGTGCCAGCGATCGGCCCAGGTGGCCCAGCCCCAGACGCTCGCCCAGGTGCTGAACGCGTAGCTGGCACCGGCGAACAGTTGCCCGGGAACCCCGTGGTTGTCGCCGGAGACCAGCCACACCCGGGGCTCGGCCTCGTAGCGGTCCAGCAACTGCTCGCAGTAGCCGAAGAACGTCGGGTCCGGGATGCAGTCGTCCTCCAGGACGATGGCGCGCTGCGCCTGCGAGAAGACCCAGTCCATGCCCAGTTCGACGTTGGCCTCGAGCCCGAGGTTGCGCTGCGCGAACCTCGTGTGCAGCCGCACCGGCCAGTCCAGGTCGCTGACGACGGCCCGCACCTGGTCGCACAGCGCCGCGTCGTCGGGACGGTTCGCCCGCGGGCCGTCCGCGATCACGAACAGCTCTTCGGGGCGGGCCGCACGCAGCGCCGCCACGTTGCGCCGGGTCACCCGCGGCCGGTTGAACACGATCAGCACCACCGGCGTCCGCAGCGGCTCACTCACGCGCATCGGCCCCCTCGGTCAGCCGCGACCAGCGGCGCGCGGCGGCGACCGCCGGGCGGCTGTACACCGCGCCGCGCACCGCGGCGCGCAGCCGCGGCGAGCGGACCAGTCGCCGCGCGGTGCGTGCGGCCCGCCCGCCGACCCGGTCCAGCAGCAACTCCAGGTCGCGTTCGACCTCGCGATCCAGCGCGACCCGGGCCGGGTGCCGCAGCGGGAAGGCCATCGCGCCGGCCGCCGTCGCGCGGTGCGGGACGACCAGGTGGGTCGCGGCGGCGCCGAATCCCGCGTTCTCGACCAGGTTCACCGCCGGGGTGACCGACAGCCCCCCCTCGCTCATGATCGTCAGCCACCAGTGCTTGTCCCACCCGTGGGTGACGGTGTCCGAGGACGCGGCCGCGTCGGCGAAGTGGCGCCGGGCCGCGGCAGTCACCAGGGCACCGGGACGGGGCCGCGCCGGCGCCACGCGGACGGGGCGATCGCCGTCCGGTGCGTGGTGGTCGCGCGGGAACACGGCGCGGTGCCGCTGCCAGCGGTCGGCCCAGGTTGCCCAGCCCCACACGCTGGCCCACGTGCTGAACCGGTAGCTGTCGCCGTGGAACAGCCGCGGGGGGACGTCGTGACTGTTGCCGGCGATCTGCCAGACGCGGCCGTCGTCGGCGTACCGCCCGAGCAGTTCCTCGCAGTACCGGAAGAACGTGGGGTCGGCGATGCAGTCGTCCTCCAGCACGATCGCCCGGTCGACGCTGCCGAACGCCCAGTCCATCCCGCCCTCGATGTTCGCCTCGCAGCCCACGTTCTCCTCGGCGTAGCGGCGCCGGACGTCGGCCGGCCAGTCGACGTCCTGCAGCAGGCGCCGCACGGCGGCCACCCGCGCCGGGTCCGACGGTCGGTCCGCGCGCGGCCCGTCGCAGACCACCAGCAGCGTGCGCGGGCGCACCCGGCGCAGCACCTCGAGGCCGCGGGCGGTGAGGTCGGGCCGGTTGAACGCGACGAGCACGACCGGCGTCGCGAGGCTGCGGCCGTCCGGCCGGGCGGTCATCGCTGCCCCGCGGACGTCGTCGCCGGCCCGTGATCGCGCCGCAGGTCCTCGCCGGTGAGGGCGTCGCGGACCTGCCGGGCGGTCTCCGCCCAGGTGAGACCCTCGGCGTGCGCCCGGCCGCGTTCGCGCTGCTCCGGCGTGCGGTGCAGTGCCTGCCCGATCGCGGCCGCGAGCGCGCGCGCCGACCCGTCGGCACACACCACCGCGTGCCCGGCGCTGACCTCGAGCAGCGCCGGGTCGGCCGAGATCACCACCGGGATCGCCAGCCGCAGCGCCTCGACGACGGGCAGGCCGAAGCCCTCGAAGTCGGACGGGAACACCACGGCGGCGGCACCGGCGAACAGCGAGCGGAACCGTTCGTCGTCGAGCCGGCCCAGCAGTTCGACGCGACCGGTGATCCCGAGGGCGGCGGCCCGGGCCGCGGCCGCGGTTCGGGCAGCGCCGCGCAGGCCGCACACCCGCAGCGTCATGGCCGCCGTCGCCGGTGCGTCGCAACAGGCCCAGGCCCGCAGCACGACGTCGACGTTCTTGTTGGGCAGGTGCCCGAAGGCGAGGACGTAGGCGGGCCCGTCCGGCGGGCCCGGGGCCCAGTACGCGGCGTGGTCGGAGCCGAGCAGCGCGGTGCGCGCCTTGGCCGCGAGCCGCGGCCGGTTCCGGACCAGGTCCTGCCGGGTCCGCTCCGAGATGCACACCAGCGCGTCGGCGCGGCGGAACGTCCATCCGTACAGCAGCCGCCGGGCCAGCCTGCGGTGGCGTGCGAACTGCCGCGGGCGCGCCTCGTGGCGCAGGTCGTACACGACGGCGCCGGTCCGGCACGGGGCACCCAGCAGCGCCCCCGTCGTCACCGCGCAGAGCAGGGCGTCGGCACGCACCGTCGCGCACGCGCGGCGCACGCCGACGGACTGGGCCCACAGCCGGGCCGCCACGCCGGCGCGAGTGCTCACCCGCAGTTGCGTCGTCCCGGCCGGGACCCGCAGCTCGGACCCACCGCCGGTGAGGACGACGATCTCGTCCTGCGGCGCGGCCTGCGCCCAGCCGCGCAGCAGGTTCTCGGTGACGATCGCGGCACTTCCGGGCCGCACCGCCAGCGCGTCGACGACCAGCCTCATCGCGCCGTGATCCTCGCGCGGGACTCGGTATCGTCCTTCCCGTCCCGCCGCCGCGGGACCGACGCGAGGGAAAGGCGCGCATGGGACAGCCAGTGGGTTGGGACGAGGTATTCGACGCCGGCAAGTCGGGCTGGGACAGCATCGTCACCTTCCTCGGCCTGGCGCACGCACTCGCCCCGCGCACGGGTGTGGTGCTCGACGTGGGGTGCGGTCGCGGCAGCATGGCCGACGGCGGTACCGCCGCCACGTTCCACGACCTGCGCGCCCCCGGGCGCACGGTCATCGGCAT
Source organism: Jatrophihabitans sp. (assembly GCA_004299665.1). Classification (GTDB taxonomy): domain Bacteria; phylum Actinomycetota; class Actinomycetes; order Mycobacteriales; family Jatrophihabitantaceae; genus FW021-bin43. The sequence goes on along the minus strand of SCQZ01000155.1, from coordinate 234 downwards.
CGACGTCGACCCCGTCGGGGCCCAGAACCCGATCATCGACGAGTTCCGGCTGATCGACGGCGATGGCCGCTGGCCGCTGCAGGACGCGTCCGTCGACCTCGCGGTCAGCGACTACGTCCTCGAGCACGTCGACGATCCGGCCGCGTTCGTCACCGAGCTGGCGCGCACGCTGCGGCCCGGCGGCGCCTTCGTCGCGCGCACCATCAGCCGCCACTCGCTGCTGTCGTTCGCGGC
>SCQZ01000154.1 GCA_004299665.1 Jatrophihabitans sp. | reverse complement strand
CCCGGCGCCACGATCGGGCAGGGCAAGGACCTGCCGCGCATCGCGATGGCCCACGGCATCGGGTACGTCGCGACGGCCACGGTCGCCGAACTGCACGACCTGGAGGCCAAGGTGGAGCGCGCCATGGGCCTGCGCGGCGCCCGCTACCTGCACGTGCTGGTGCCGTGCCCGCTCGGGTGGGCGCACGACCCGGCGGACACCGTCAGGCTGGCCCGGCTGGCGCAGCGCAGCGGGCTGTTCCCGGTCTTCGAGGCCGAGCGCGGCGAGGTGACCGCGGTGCTCCCGATCCGGGACCGCGTCCCGGTGGAGGACTACCTGCGCCCGCAGCGCCGCTACGCGCACCTGTTCGCCGACCCGCCCCGCACCGACCTCATCGCCGGGCTGCAGGCGATCGCCGACCGCAACGTCGACCGCTACCACCTCATCGAGGAGGGGTCGTGATGGACGCCCCGTTCGCGATCACCCTGGACGTGCGCTCCAGCCTGGCCAACCACACCGGGGCCTGGCGCACCGAGCGCCCCGTCTACGTCGACCGGTGGCCGCCGTGCAACGGCGCCTGCCCGGCCGGGGAGAACGTGCAGGCGTGGCTGTACGCCGCCGAGGACGGCTCCTACGAGACGGCGTGGCGGCGGCTGGTCGCGGACAACCCGTTCCCGGCCGTGATGGGCAGGGTCTGCTACCACCCGTGCGAGACGGCCTGCAACCGCGCGCAGCTGGACCAGGCGGTGGGGATCAACTCGGTGGAGCGCTTCCTCGGCGACGAGGCGATCGAGCGGGGCTGGGCGCTGCCCGGGCCGGCGGCGGACAGCGGCAAGCGGGTGCTCGTCGTCGGTGCCGGCCCGTCCGGGCTGTCGGCCGCCTACCACCTGCGCCGCGCCGGGCACGCGGTGCAGCTGCGCGACGCGGGGGCGCAGGCCGGCGGGATGATGCGCTACGGCATTCCGACCTTCCGGCTGCCGCGCGACGTGCTGGACATCGAGATCGCCCGGCTGCTCGAGCTCGGCATCGAGCTGCGCACCGAGACCACGGTGAGCGACCTGGCGGCGGATCTGGGCGGGTTCGACGCGGCGTTCGTCGCCGTCGGCGCGCAGCTGGCGCACCGCGCCTACATCCCGGCCGGGCAGTCGGCCCGGATCCTCGACGCGCTGGAACTGCTGGGCGCGGCCGCCGGGGGCGAGCGGCCCGGGCTGGGCCGCCGGGTCGTCGTCTACGGCGGCGGCAACACCGCGATGGACGCCGCCCGCGCCGCCCGCCGGCTCGGCGCCGACGAGGCGCTGGTCGTCTACCGCCGTACCCGCGAGCGCATGCCGGCCGACGCCGTCGAGCTCCGGGAGGCACTCGCCGAGGGGGTGCGGATGCGCTGGCTGTCCACGATCAGCTCCGTCGACGGCGGGCGGCTGACCGTGGAGCGGATGGAACTCGACGAGCACGGCGTCCCGCGGCCCACCGGCGAGATCGAGCAGCTCGCGGCCGACACGGTGATCCTCGCGCTCGGCCAGGACGTCGACCACGGGCTCGTCGACACGCTGCCGGGCGTGCGGATCGTCGACGGCACGGTGCAGGTCGACGAGCAGATGATGACCGGGTACCCGGGCGTGTTCGCCGGGGGCGACATGGTGCCGGCGACCCGGTCGGTGACCGTGGCGATCGGCCACAGCAAGCAGGCCGCCCGCAACATCGACGCCTGGCTGCGCGGCGAGCACCCGGTGGCCGGGCCGGCCCCCGAGCCGGCGGGGTTCGACCGGCTGAACACCTGGTACTACAGCGACGCGCCGCACGCGGTGCGCCCCCGGCTGGACGCCGCGCGCCGGGTCAGCGACTTCACCGAGGTGGTCGCCGGCCTGGACGGGCGGACCGCGCTGTACGAGGCGCGCCGCTGCCTGTCGTGCGGCAACTGCTTCGGCTGCGACAACTGCTACGGCGTGTGCCCGGACAACGCCGTCGTCAAGACCTCCGAGGGGCACGGCTACGCGATCGACTACGACTACTGCAAGGGCTGCGGACTGTGCGCCGCGGAGTGCCCGTGCGGCGCGATCGAGATGCGCCCCGAACCGAGCTGAACCATCCGACCTGCGAGGGGAGCGATCATGACCGACCGTCCGGCACTGCGCGAACTGGGGCTCGACACCGGCAAGAAGGCGCGGCTGACGCGCATCTTGTTCCAGCACGGCCTGCGCAACGGGACCGCGCTGCTGCTGCCGTACGACCAGGGCCTGGAGCATGGCCCCCGCGACTTCTTCGACAACCCCCCCGCCTCCGACCCGCACTACGTGATCAGGCTGGCGCTGGAGGGCGGCTTCAACGCCATCGTGCTGCAGATCGGGCTGGCCGAGAAGTTCTACTGGGACTACGCCGGCGAGGTGCCCCTCGTCCTCAAGCTCAACGGCAAGACCGACATCCCGGCCGACACGAAGGCGCTCAGCCCGCTGAACGCGACGGTCGAGGACGCGGTCCGGCTCGGCGCGGACGCCGTCGGCTACACCCTGTACGTCGGGACGCCCGCCCAGCCGGCGGACTTCGCGCAGTACCGGCAGGTGCGCGACGACGCGACCCGGCTCGGCATGCCCCTGATCGTCTGGGCCTACCCGCGCGGCCTGGCGATCGAGGCCAAGGGCGGCAAGGACTCCTTCTACGCCGTCGACTACGCGGCCCGCACCGCCTCCGAACTCGGCGCCGACGTCGTCAAGGTCAACTTCCCGCACCCGGAGAAGACCGCCGCCGTGCCACCGCCCTACGACGGGACCTTCACCACCGAGCAGGCGATCGACGGCGTGGTCCGGTCGGCCAACCGCACCCTGGTGCTGGTCTCGGGCGGGTCCCGGGCGGGCGACGAGGCGATGCTCACCAAGGCCCGGCAGGCGATGGCCGCCGGAGGCACCGGACTGATCTTCGGCCGCAACGTCTGGCAACGCCCCCACGACGTGTCGCTGCGCTTCGTCGACGCGCTGCGGGCGATCCTCGAGGACTACCCGGGCGCCGTGTCCTGATGTCCCGGCCGCGCGAGAGGGGTCGGCGCCGCGGACCCGGGGAAGGAAGGCGATCATGACCGTGACCATGTGGGAGCGGCGCTGGCCGGTGACCCCGCTGTCCGTCACCGACGGCTGGCTCGACTGGGCTTTCCGGGACTTCTTCACCGGCAACGCCTGGTTCGACCGCAGGCACGGCGACGGCGGAGCGCTGATCCGGCTGGAGAAGTACGTGGAGGGCGACACCTGCGTGATCCGTGCCGAACTGCCGGGCATCGACCCGGACAAGGACGTCGAGATCATCGTGTCGGACGGCGTGCTGCACCTGTCCGGCCGGCGCGAGGAGAGCACCGAGCGCGACGACCCGTCCGGCTACCGCTCCGAGTTCCGCTACGGCAGCTTCGAGCGCAGCGTCAGGGTTCCGGACTGGGCGACCGAGAACGACGTGCGGGTCGGCTACGAGGACGGCATCCTCGAGGTGCGGATCCCGATCGCACCCGCGGCCGCGCCGCTCACGGGCCGCCCGCGCGCCGCGACAGGGCGTCGACCAGCACCGCCGCCACGAGGACCAGGCCGGTGACGATGAACTCCCATTGCACCTGCAGGCCCTGCAGGTACATGCCGTTGTAGATGCCGCCGATCACCAGGCCGCCGAGCACGCCGTGCGCCGCCTTGCCGCGGCCGCCGAACAGCGACGTGCCGCCGATCACCGCGGCGGCGACCGCGTACAGCACCAGCTGGCCGCCGTTGACGTTGTTGGACATACCCCCGAGGTACGAGGCGTAGAGCAGGCCGGCGATACCGGCGGTGAGGGCGGACAGCACGAAGCACAGCGTGCGGATCCGCTGCACGTTGATGCCGGCCCGGCGCGCGGCCTCGGGGCTGCCGCCGATCGCGTAGACGTACCGGCCGAAGCGGGTGCGCTGCAGCAGGAAGGTCCAGGCGGCGAGCACACCGAGCACGATGAAGATCGCCCAGGGCACACCGGCGAGGGTCCCGATCGCGGCGCGGTTGACGTTGCACACGGCGACCACGGCGGCACCGACGGCCGCCAGCGCCGCGATCTTCGCGACGGTGACGGTGACCGGCGGCGCGACCAGGCCGCTGCGCCGGCGCCGCGCGGTACGCAGGACCAGGCTCGTCCCGGCCACGCCGACGACGGCGATCAGCGCCAGCCAGCCGATGAGCGGTGTGGTGTGCCCCCACATGAGGTCGTACAGGGCTCGCAGGTTGCCGTCGTTGCCGCTCAGGCTCGGGTAGCCGGAGAACGGCCCGTACGACAAGATGATCAGCAACACGCCGTTGAAGACCAGCAGCCCGCCGAGGGTCACGATGAACGACGGCAGCCGCAGCCAGGCGATGAGCACGCCCTGCACCGCGCCGAGCAGGGCGCTGGCGACCAGTGCCACGACGATCGCGGCCCACCACGGCCAGCCGGTGGTGGCCGGCTGCACGAGCTGCACCGCGATCACGGCCCCCACCGGGCCGAGGTAGCCGATCGACAGGTCGATCTCGCCGAGCAGCAGCACGAAGATCTCGCCCATCGCCAGCGTCATGAACACCGCGCTCTGCAGGAACAGGTTCACGATGTTCCCCGCGGACAGGAACACGTGCCCGGGGCTGATCACCTGGAAGACGACCGTGATGATGGCCAGCCCGACGACGACCGGGAGCATCCCGCTGCCACCGCTGCGGATGCGGGTGAGCTGGCCGCGCAGGTAGTCGCCCGTCGACTGCGCCGGGGCGAGTGACGGGGCCTCGGCGTCGCCCGTCGCGGCGCCGGCCGCGGTGACGGGCGCGGTCTCGGGCGCGGTGCCGTGCCTAGCCATGTTCGCCTCCGGTGGTGACGCCGGTTCGACCGGTGGTCATGTACTCGACGACGCGTTGCCGGTCGAAGGCGGCGGCGCTGTCCTGGACGGCCATGCGCCCGAGGTGCAGGACGGCGATCCGGTCGGCCACCGCGAAGACGTCGTTGAGGTTGTGGGAGATCACCAGCACCGCGAGCCCGCGGTCGCGCAGCGTGTGGATCAGGTCGAGGACCAGGGCGGTGGCCGCGACGCCCAGCGCCGCGGTCGGCTCGTCCATGATGACCAGCCGCGAGTTCCACATCACCGCCTTGGCGACCGCCACCGCCTGGCGCTGCCCGCCGGACAGCGACCCGACCGGCTGGCGGATGGACTGGACCGTGGTGACCCGCAGGCCGATCAGCGTCCGCCCGGCGGCGCGCTCCATCGCGTTCTCGTCCAGCAGCCCGTGCCGCAGCCGCTCCCGGCCGAGGAACATGTTCTGGACGATGTCGAGGTTGTCCGCGAGCGCCAGGTCCTGGTACACGGTCTCGATGCCCAGTGCGGCCGCGTCGCGCGCGTTGCGGATGCGCACCGGCCGGCCCTCCCAGAGCAGCTGCCCGCGGTCCGGTTCGTGCGTGCCGGCGATGCACTTGATCAGCACCGACTTGCCCGCCCCGTTGTCGCCGCACAGTGCGGTGACCGCGCCGGCCGGCACGTCGAGGTCCACGTCGGTGAGGGCCTGCACCGCGCCGAAGCTCTTGGACAACCCGCGCACCTGCAGCAG
>SCQZ01000153.1 GCA_004299665.1 Jatrophihabitans sp. | reverse complement strand
ATCCAACATCACCGAGAACCATGTGGCGAGTGTCTGACTCCGCGGCCATCTGCACCCAAGCACTGAGCGGCCATAGTGTCGGTGAGCCCGCGCCCGGCGCCAGACGTCGCCCTCTGGCGCTCTGTAACGGCGACGCTCGCACGAAGCCGGACCTCGCGCATAACATCGCGCGGCGGCACCGCGTACCGAACCTAATCGGCGGTACGGCGCGCATCCGATAGCGGGGGTTCTAACGGCGGCGCTGGCGGCGCTAGCGTGGCGCCGCCTACGCTGCGCCGACCAGGTCGAGCAGGGGTTGGGTCGGGACTTTGATCAGGCGGCCCATGCGGAGGACGGGCGTTGGCCACCGTCCGGTACGGACGAGTTCATAGGCGAGGGTTCGCCCGATGCCGAGCATGGCGGCAGCGGTCGGAAGGTCGACGACCGCGGGAACGGCAGCGTCATGGGAGAGGGCAGGCGGGCCGGTCTGGGTCACGTCGACGCACCTCCGCTTTGGTCGAGACCGGGTACACCTATGACAAGTGCAAGCGAAGCGACGAAGTGGACACGGGACGCCGATCTCGTTGCGAGATTGCTGATCGCCGGCGGCCTGTAACCTGCCGACGGAACAGCCACGGAGTTGGGAGGCGTGGTGGCGCAGGCGCGATTCCGCGGTGACCGCCTGGCCGAGGCGCGTCGGCAGAGCGGCTTGAGCCAATCGCAGCTAGCCGAGGCGATTGGCACTGCAGGCCGGGAGCGGATCAGCCAGTGGGAGCGCGGGGTTGAGCAACCGCAGCCGAAGTTGCTCCGCGCCGTGGCAGACGTACTCGGCGTGGACCCGCTTGATCTGATGGATGTCGGCACAGACGCGCGCACCCTGCGAGACCTTCGCCTCGCGGCCGGACTGAGCTTGCGGGATGCCCGAGTTGCAGCGGGATTGCCGTACACGACCTACTACCGGCTGGAGACCGGCGTGGGCGTTGCCCCGCCGTCGAGGAAGGTGCTCTCCCAGGTCGCCCGCGCGCTAGGTGTCCCGGTTGTCGTCGTGGAATCCGCGATCGAACGAACCCGCCGGGCGCGGACGGGCACCGAGTCGCGCTAGCCGCAACACCGGGACAGTGGATCTGCCGGGCTGTTGTGGTTATGATCCGCACTAGGCTGAGTGTCCACCTCGTCACCGCGAAGGCACTTGTTCAAGTGAGAGATTCGGAGGTCAATCCATGGCTATCGTTCGCCCGAAAAGTTCGATCTAGTCAGTTCGCCGTGAAGCTCCTACTCTGTGGGCACCATATGTGGCACTCGCGGCCGCGGATCGCGGCTTGGGGGTCGCACACGGAGGGACGCGCCATGGCCGCGAGATGGCTGATCGTCGTCGCGCTCGTCAGCGCCCTGCCGATCGCGGCCTGCGGCGGCAGCGGCGCGCACCAACCACCGTCCCCGCGCGCTTCCACGCCGACGCACGACAGCACGGCAAGCGACCCGGTTACAACGCCCGCCCGTTCGCCGAGCTACGACCCCAAGGTCAAGCCCGCGGTGGACGCGTACCGCGCGTTCTCGTCGGCGGCCTTCGTCGCCGAGGAACAGCCGCCCGGCCTGGGCGCACCACTGCCCACCGGCGGCGACTTCACGAAGTATTCCTTCGACCCGATCAAGGGAGATCTGCTCGGCTACGTCACGA
>SCQZ01000152.1 GCA_004299665.1 Jatrophihabitans sp. | reverse complement strand
AGTTCGCGAACTCCTCCGCGGCCGTCATCACGGAGTACCGCGGGCTGTCGGTCAAGCAGTCCACGCAGTTGCGCCGGGCGCTCGGGCGGGAGACCACCTACGCCGTGGTCAAGAACACCCTGACCAAGCGGGCCGCCGAGGCGGCGGGTCTGGACATCGATCCCGCGCTGTTCACCGGGCCTACGGCCATCGCCTTCGTCAAGGGCGATCCCGTGGCGGCCGCCAAGGGGCTGCGGGACTTCGCCAAGGCGAACCCGCTGCTCGTCATCAAGGGCGGCGTCATGGACGGCAAGGCCCTCACCGCGGGCGAGATCGCCAAGATCGCCGACCTCGAGTCGCGCGAGGTGCTGCTCGCCAAGGTGGCCGGGGTCCTCAAGGCCCTGCCGACACGCGCGGCCGGCCTGTTCCAGGCGCCGCTGTCGCAGATGGCACGCCTGGCCAAGGCGCTGGAGGAGAAGAAGCCCGCCACGGGCGACGCCCCTGCAGCCGAGGCCGCCGACGCACCCGCGGAGCAGGTGCCGGACGCACCTGCCGCCGCTCCCGAAGAATCCGACGAAACTCCCGCCGAGCCGGCGGAGTAACTCCCGAAGAACCGCCGGCTTCCCCGGCACACCAGAAAGGAAGAGCCAGTCATGGCGAAGCTCAGCACCGACGAGCTCCTGGACGCCTTCAAGGAGATGACCCTCCTGGAGCTGTCGGAGTTCGTGAAGCAGTTCGAGGACACCTTCGACGTCACCGCCGCCGCGCCCGTCGCGGTCGCCGGTGTCGCGGCCCCGGCCGCCGGCGACGCCGCCGCGGCGGCCGCCGAGGAGCAGGACGAGTTCGACGTCATCCTCGAGTCCGCGGGCGAGAAGAAGATCCAGGTGATCAAGGAGGTGCGCACGCTCACGAGCCTCGGTCTGAAGGAGGCCAAGGACCTGGTCGACGGCGCTCCGAAGCCGCTGCTGGAGAAGGTCAACAAGGAGGCCGCCGAGAAGGCGAAGCAGGCCCTCGAGGCCGCCGGCGCCACGGTCACCGTCAAGTAGGACGCTTCCCGCACCGAGTTGTCCGCGCGTCGCCACCCGTAGGGGTAGCGAAGCGCGGACAACTCGTCTCAGGGGCGGGCCGCGAGCAGGCCGAGCAACTCCGGCGACGCCGTGACGGTGCCCTGGGCGGACCCGCCGCCGAGGACCGGGACGGCCGCCCACGCGCCCAGCGCTGCAGCGTCGAGTCCCCAGCGCCGCAGGACCGCGACCAGCAGCGGCGGACGCGCGCGCGCCCCGCCGTCGTCGATCTTCGCCGCCAGCGAGCGCCCGTCGGGCAGCGCGGCGGCGATCACCCCCTCCGCGCCGCTCTTGCACAGCAGGGTGGGCACCGCGGCCATCACTTCGGTGTCCGGCTCTCCCGTCCCGGCGATCATCCGGGGATGTGCGCGCATGGCATCGCGCACCAGGACTGCCGCGTCGTCCTGCGTCGTCATCAGGCCGGAGAAGCCGCGGGCCAGCCCCACCAGCGACACGCCGAAGGCGGGGGCGCCGCAGCCGTCGACGGCCACCTTCCGCACCGGGTCGCCGGTGAACCGCTCGACCACCGCCCCGACGGCGCGCTGCAGCGGGTGGTCCGGGTCGCGGTAGGTGGCCAGATCCCACCGGTTGTGCGCGCAGGTCGCCAGCATCGCCGAGTGCTTGCCCGAGCAGTTGTGGCAGATCCGCGCCTCGCCGCCGCCGCCGCGAACCCATCCCAGCAGCGCGTGCGGGGACTCCGGCAGCGCGGCCGGGCACTGCAGCGCAGACTCCTCCAGCCCCGCCGCGGCCAGGATCGCGCGCACGCCCGCGACGTGGACGTCCTGCGCGTCGTGGCTGGCCGCTGCCAGGGCGAGCAGTTCGCCGCGCCCCGGGTAACCGCTCTCGACCATCGCGACCGCCTGGAACGGCTTGAGCGACGAGCGTGGCAGCACCGTCGCGCCCGGATCTCCGACCGCCAGCTCGATCGATCCGTCCGGGGCGAGCAGGACGAGGCCGCCGCGATGGCGTGACTCGACGAATCCGTTGCGGCTGACCTCGACCAGGACGGGATGGGCCTCGGGCACGGCCAGCAACTTACGCGCCGGTCAACCGCGCGAGGGCCGGGGCGGGGAACGTGCCGGCGGCGACCGCCTGCCGGGCGGCCTCGAGCGCTCCCGCGATTGCCCGGAGTCGCTCGCCGAGCCGCGCGGCGCGCTCCGGGCGCAGGTTGGCCACGACCGTGGCGAGTTCGGCCCACAGCCGCCCCTGCGCGCAGGCCCGGACCATCTCGTCGAGCTGGCCGTCGGTGAGCACCTGGGTGATGTCGTCCAGGCGCGCCAGGTCCTCGAGCACGAAGGCGATGCGCAGCAACTGCTCGCCGTTGAGCTGCTCCACGCTGGCCACCACCGCCTCCCAGGACATGCAGGAGACGAACCCCCCGATGACGACCCACTCCTTGCGGCCGGCGAGCACGCGCGCGATCGCCGCCGCGCGGGCCGGTGGGATGGTGCCCAGGACGCCGGTGCAGCGGCTCGGTTCCAGGGCGGCGGCGACGTCGGCGAGGTAGCCGTCCGGCAGCCGGGAGCACATGTCCACCGCCTTGGCCGGATCGAGCAACTCGGTGGTCCGGGCGGCGAGAAGCGGCGGCAGGGTCAGCTCGGCGAGCTTTGCCGCAATCACGGACGGGACGGCCCGCGTGAGCGCCGCGATCCGGACGAAGAAGTGCTTGTCGGCCCGGAACAGCATCTCGCCCGCCTGGGCGCGCAACGCCCGCAGGTCCTCGGCGGGCACCCCCGCGAGGAAGTCCAGACGGTCGGGCGCGACGCCCAGCCGGTGGGCCAGCTTGCGCAGCTCTGCGGTCACCGACGGATTGGCGGCCGTGCCACGCCCACCGCTCGCTCGCACCCCGCGGGCGGTGGAACCTCCGGCGCCGCTCATCCCACCAGCACCTTTTTGACGATGCCGCGCACCGGGAACGGCACGTGTCGCAGCGCCTGCGCGAACGCCTCCTGCAGGTCCGCTGCCTGGGCGTGTCGGGCCTCGCGCAGGACCTGCGCAAGCTGCTCGCGCTCGGACGCGGACAGGGCCGCCACTCCCGGCGGCGGGGGCGCGCCGAGTAGGGCGTCCAGGTCGGCTGCGGAGCCCGTATCGGCCATCGGACACACCTCCTGATCCGGGGTGCCGCGAACCGTATCGCAGCCCGCCGCCCCCAGTTGTCCGCGCTCGGCCACCTCCGGCCGCCCCGAGTTGTCCGCGCTTGGCCGCACCAGGCGCCCGCCGGGCGCGGACAACTCGGGAGCGCGACGCGCGGACCGGGCGGGAGCGCGAGCCGCGCGGACCGGGCGGGAGCGCGAGCCGCGCGGACACGGCGGAAGCGCGGCCCCGCGCGGCGATCCGCGAAGTGTGCGAGGCTTGCCCCCACGTTCGTTACCTGCGAGTAGCCAGGTCGTTAAGGTCTATGCCCGAGGTGAGCCGGATCACGATCGGGAGGCCGGGAAGGAGCGTCGCGTGGGCGTCGAGGTCGCTGTCACCGATCTGACGAAGTCGTTCGGCAGACAGACGATCTGGCAGGACGTGACGCTCACCTTGCCGCCCGGGGAGGTCTCGGTGCTGCTCGGCCCGTCGGGGACCGGCAAGTCGGTGTTCCTCAAGTCCCTGATCGGGCTGCTCAAGCCCGACAAGGGATCGATCCTCATCCGCGACACCGACATCGCCCACTGCACCGAGCGCCAGCTCTACGACACCCGCAAGCTGTTCGGGGTGCTCTTCCAGGACGGTGCGCTGTTCGGCTCGATGAACCTCTTCGACAACGTGGCCTTTCCGCTGCGCGAGCACACCAAGAAGTCGGAGAAGGAGATCGCCGACATCGTCAACGAGAAGCTGGAGATGGTCGGCCTCTCGGGAACCGAGAAGAAGCTGCCGGGTGAGATCTCCGGCGGCATGCGCAAGCGCGCCGGGCTGGCGCGGGCGCTGGTGCTCGAGCCGGAGATCATCCTGGTGGACGAGCCGGACTCCGGACTAGACCCGGTGCGCACCACCTACATCAGCCAGCTGTTCATGGACCTCAACGCGGTCACCGACGCCACCTTCCTGATCGTCACCCACAACATCAACCTGGCCCGCACCGTGCCGGACAACCTGGGCATGCTCTTCCGCCGGGAACTGGTCATGTTCGGCCCGCGGGAAGTGCTGCTCACCAGCGAGGAGCCGGTGGTCAAGCAGTTCCTCAACGGCAGCATGCGCGGCCCGATCGGCATGTCCGAGGAGAAGGACCAGGCGACGATGGCAGCCGAGCAGGCGATGTTCGACGCCGGGCACTTCGCCGGCGGCGAGGAGATCAACGGCATCCCGCCGCAGATGCAGCCCTCGCCGGGGCTCCCCGAACGCAGGGGGGTGGCACGCCGCCAGCAGCGGGTGCTGGCCATGCTGCACACGCTGCCGCCGCAGGCCCAGGCGGCCGTCCGTCGCCTGATGGCGGCCGAGCGGGAGGGTGAGGAGCGGGCCCGGCACGCCGCCGATCCGACGCTGCACGAGGACCCCTCCGTCCAGCGCGCCGGGCTCGGCTGATGGTCTCCCTGTCCGTTTCGGGCGGTGTGCGTCAGGCAGGCAGCCTGTTCGCGCTGTTCCTGGACGTCTTCCGGCTCATCTGGCGACGGCCGTTCCAGTACCGCGAGTTCGTGCAGCAGGCGTGGTTCGTCGCGAGCGTGACGATCATCCCCACCGCACTGGTCGCGATCCCGTTCGGCGCGGTGATCGCGCTGCAACTGGGCAGCCTCGCCCGCCAGATCGGCGCCCAGTCGTTCATCGGCGCGGCGAGCGTGCTGGCGATCGTGCGGGAGGCCAGTCCCATCGTCTGCGCGCTGCTGATCGCCGGCGCCGGCGGTTCGGCGATCTGCGCCGACCTCGGAAGCCGCAAGATCCGCGACGAGATCGACGCCATGGAGGTGCTGGGCATCTCGCCCGTGCAACGGCTGGTCGTCCCACGGGTGCTCGCGTGCACGCTGGTCGCGGTCGCCCTCAACGGCATGGTGTGCGTCGTGGGCACCGCCGGCGGCTACTTCTTCAACGTGGTCCTGCAAGGAGGCACGCCCGGTGCGTACCTGGCCAGCTTCTCCGCGCTGGCCCAGCTGCCGGACCTGTACGCCGGCGAACTGAAGGCGTTCGTGTTCGGCATCATCGCCGCCGTCGTGGCCTCCTACAAGGGGCTCAACGCCGGGGGCGGGCCGAAGGGCGTCGGTGACGCGGTGAACCAGTCCGTGGTCATCACGTTCCTGCTGCTGTTCGTCGTGAACTTCGTGATCACGGCGGTCTATTTCCAGGTCGTCCCGGCGAAGGGCCAGTGATGGCCGGGACCGACGCGCTCGCCGGCGCGCGCAGGGCCGCGGGCGCCCCGGGGCGGATCCTGGACAACCTCGGCGAGCAACTGTCGTTCTACGTGCGCGCGTTCCTGTGGCTGCCGCGCACCTTCCGCCGGTACCTCAGGGAGGTGCTGCGGCTGCTGGCCGAGGTCGTGTTCGGCTCGG
>SCQZ01000151.1 GCA_004299665.1 Jatrophihabitans sp. | reverse complement strand
CACCTGTGCATCGTCGACCTGGAGGAGGAGGACGGCTCCTTCCACGACGATCCCGGGGTTGCGGTGCACAGCGGGTTCGGCGAGTCGTCACTGGTCGCCGACCTGGCCGAAGCCGGCTTCGACACCGCCTTCCACCACGGCATCCACGACGTGATCAAGAACGGGCGCCCCTATCCCCTGTTCCTCGCGGTGGCGACGAAGAAGGGGCCGGCGCCTCGCGATTCCTGACCGGGCGGGTGACCTGCTTGGCCACGCACGGGGCGATCCCGTGCATCTCGGCGCCGGCATTGCGGCGGTACACGCTCGGGGGGACGCCGACGAGTTCGGTGAAGCGGGTGCTGAAGGTTCCCAGTGACCCGCATCCGACCGCGAAGCACACCTCGGTCACCGACAGGTCTGCGATGCGCAGCAGCGCCATCGCCCGCTCGATCCGCCGCGTCATCAGGTAGGAGTACGGCGACTCGCCGTAGGCGCGACGGAACTCCCGGCTCAGGTGGCCGGCGGACATGTGCACCCCGGCCGCGAGCGCCTCGACGTTCAGCGGTTGCGCGTACTCGCGGTCCATCCGGTCCCGCACCCGCCGCAGGGACGCGAGGTCGCGCAGCCGCTGCGGTGTCGTCGCGGCACTGGCCCGGTCGGCGCCCACGGCACCGATCATGTCATCGCGCGGCGGCAAGTGCGCCGTGGCGACGGCCGGCACCGGTCGGCGGCGTGCGCCGGATGTTGGTCCAGCCCGTCCAGCCGCGCTCCTCGAGCAGTTCGAGCAGTCGCGGCGCCCAGGCGAACGTCTCGACGAACGTGCCGTCGAGCAGGCGCGCGAGGTCGTCGCCGACCGGTTCGGCGTCCGCGCCCTGCGCCTGTGCCGCGGCCGCCTCCAGGAAGGCGACGGTCCGGTCCGCGAGAGCGGGCAGCCGTGGGTCGTCGGGCGTGCAGTCGGCGAGTTCGGCCAGATCCAGGTACAGCCGGCGGATGCCCTCGTGCTCGACCTGCGCCCGCTTGATCGCCATGTAGAGACCGACCCGGTCCGGTAGTTGTGCCGCGATCAGGATCCAGCTGTCACGCTCGATCTCGAGGAACCGCTCGTCGAAGCCGAACCCCCGCATGCGGTCCAGGTAGTCGATCACCTCCGGCGGCAGCGCAAGGCTCTCGCCCGCGGCGAGCCGGGCGATGCGCTTGCGGTGGCGCCGGAGCTCGCTGATCTCGGTACGCAGGCGGCGATCGATCTCGCCGACGGCGGCCGCGAACTGCTCCGGGTCGGCCGCAAGCAACTCTCGCACCCGGGACAGCGGTACGCCTGCTTCGGAGAGGGTGCGGATGCGGATGAGCTCCACCACCGCGTGCGGGCCGTAGCGCCGGTAGCCGGAACGGTCGCGCTCGGGCTCGGGCAGCAGACCGGTGGCGTGGTAGTGACGGACCGCCCGCACGGTCACGCCGGCATACCCGGCGAGCTGGCTGATGGTCAGCATGGCGCGATTGTCCGCCTCCGGTCCTGACCCGGCACCGCGCCGGATCACCCGAACTTCCGGCGGTAGGTGCCCATCGCCAGTGCGTACGCGACCACCAGCACGCCGAAGCACCATGCGAGCGCGATCCACCCCTGGTCGCCGACCGGTATGCCGGCATACAGGTCGCGGATCGTGTTCACGATCGAGGTGACGGGCTGGTGCTGGGCGAACCAGCGGACCGGACCGGGCATGCCCGCGGTGGGGACGAACGCGGAGCTGACGAAGGGCAGGAAGATCAGCGGGTAGGAGAAGCCGCTCACCCCGTCGGCCGACTTCGCTGTCAGGCCCGGGATCACGGCGATCCAGGTCAGGGCCAGCGTGACCAGCGCCAACAGCCCGGCGACCGCGAGCCAGGCCAGGACGCCGGCACCGGAACGAAAGCCCATCGCCAGCGCGACGAGGACGACCAACACGAGGGAGGCGAGGTTGGCGACCAGGGAGGTGAGCACGTGCCCCCACAGCAGCGCGGAGCGACCGATCGGCATCGACCGCAGCCGATCGACGATGCCGCCGGAGACGTCGGTGAACAGGCGGAAGGCGGTGTAGGCGATGCCGGAGGCGATCGTGATCAGCAAGATGCCGGGCAGCAGGTAGTCGACGTACGACCCGTCGACCGCCTTCAGGGCCCCGCCGAAGACGTAGACGAACAGCAGCAGCATCGCGATCGGTGTGACGGCCGTGGTGACGATGGTGTCCGGGCTGCGCAGGACGTGGCGCAGCGAGCGCTGCAGCAGGACGGCGGTGTCGTGCGCGAGGTTGCCGCTCACCGGCGTCTTCGCTTCGCTGCCGACGCTCACCGGGTGGTCCCGATCTCTTGCGGCCGGGTGTCCGGGCCGACGATCGCCAAGAGGACGTCCTCGAGTGTCGGCTGCCGCTCGACATACTCGACCGTCGCGGGCGGCATCAGGCACCTGAGCTCGGCCAGTGTGCCCTCGGCGATGATGCGCCCCTGGTGCAGGATCGCGATCCGGTCCGCCAACTGCTCGGCCTCGTCCAGGTACTGGGTGGTGAGCAGCACCGTGGTGCCCGCCCCGGCGAGGTCGCGGACCGTCCGCCACACCTCCAGGCGGGCCTGCGGATCGAGCCCGGTCGTCGGCTCGTCCAGGAACAGCACGGGCGGGTCGCCGACCAGCCCCATCGCGATGTCGAGGCGGCGCCGCATCCCACCCGAGTACGTCGCCACCCGGCGACGGGCGGCCTCGACCAGACCGAACCGGTCGAGCAGTTCGTCGGCCAGCACCCCGGCGTCCTGCAGGTGACGCAGCCGGGCGACCAGCATCAGGTTCTCCCGGCCGGTCAGGACCTCGTCGACGGCGGTGAACTGCCCGGTCAGGCTGATCGACGCGCGCACGCCCGCCGGGTCGGTGGCGACGTCATGGCCGGCGACGGCTGCTTCCCCGCTGTCCGCGCGCAACAGGGTGGCCAGGATCTGGACCGTCGTGGTCTTGCCGGCGCCGTTGGAGCCGAGCAGCGCGACGACCGTCCCGGGCGCGACGCTCAGATCGACGCCGGCGAGGACGAGTCGGTCGCCGTAGGACTTGGTCAGTCCGGCGACCCGGATGGCTGTCGGAGTTGTCACGGCGCCAGTGTCGGACCCTGACGCTGCGTCAATGTCAAGCCGGAGTCACAACGCTGCCTCAACACCGGGGCCGGACGGGGTGACGATCGCGCCGTGGCGGGGGACGATGCGGGGGCAGGGGTCCGACACGGTCGGACGGCACGGGACGGAGGACCGACCGGGTGACGGACCGGGTGGCGCAGATACGACCGCAACGCCGGGTGCTGGTCGTCGACGACGACAGGGGCGTCCGCACCGTGGTCGCCTGGCAGCTGGAGGCGGAGGGGCACACCGTCGTGCAGGCCGCCGACGGCCAGCAGGCGATGGACGCCCTCGCCGGCCCCGAGCAGCCTGACCTGGTGGTCCTGGACCTGTCCCTGCCCGGGATCGGCGGGCTGGACGTGCTACGCCGGTTGCGCGACGGCCGGACCGCGGCGCCGGCCTCGCTGCCCGTGATCGTCCTGTCCGGGCGCAGCGGGCAGAGCGACCGCATCGTCGGGCTGGACCAGGGCGCCGATGACTACCTGGTCAAGCCGTTCTCCCCCGGCGAGCTCGCCGCCCGGGTCCGATCCGTGTTGCGCCGCGCCCACCCCCCGGAACCGGGGCCGTTGACGGCGGGGACGCTGCGGGTCGATCCGGCAACGCGGGAGGTGAGCATCGCGGGCCGGGCCGTACCCCTGACGGCCAAGGAGTTCGACCTGCTCGCCTTCCTGGCGGCGCATCCGCGTCGCGTGTTCTCCCGGGCCCAGTTGCTTGACCAGGTGTGGCAATCCTCCTCGAACTGGCAGGGTGAGGCGACCGTGACCGAGCACGTGCACCGGCTGCGGCGCAAGCTCGAGGCCGATCCCGCGCGCCCCACCCTGCTGCGCACGTGCCGTGGCGTCGGGTACCAACTGGACACCGCGCCGGTCCGGGCCGGCCTGGAGGCGAGCTCGTGACCGGCCTCGACGCCCGGCCCGAGTCGCTGCACGACCAGCGCGACGCCGCCGACCTGCTCGCCTGCCAGAACCGGGTGCTGGAACTCGTCTCCCGGGGCGCCTCGCGCACCGTGCTGTTGGACTGCATCACGCGCGGGCTGGAGCGGCTGATTCCCGGCAGCCGGTGCTCGGTCCTGGTGATGGACCGCGGTAACGACGCGCTGCGCCACGGCTCGGCACCGAGCCTGCCGGCCTCCTACCTCGCGGCGATCGACGGGCTGGTGCCGGGACCGGAGGCCGGTTCGTGCGGTTCGGCCGCGTATCTGGGCGAACCGGTGGTCGCCGTCGATATCGACACCGACCGGCGCTGGGACTCCTACCGCGCCAGCGCCGCCGCCGCCGGGTTGCGAGCATGCTGGTCGACGCCCATCCGCGGCGCGGCCGGTGCCGTCGTCGGGACGTTCGCCGTCTACCACGATGTGCCGCACTCGCCCAGCGGCCGTGAGCAGCGGGTCGTCGAACAACTCAGCTACCTGGCTGGCGTGGCGATCGAGCACGCGGCGATGTTCCGGGCGCTGTCCGAGAGCGAGGAGCGCTTCCGGCGGGCCTTCGAGGACAATGCGATCGCCATGGCGCTGGTCGACGCAGCGGGCCGCTTCACCCGGGTCAACGACGCCCTCGTCCGCCTCACCGGGGTGCCGGCCGAGCGGCTGGCGGACGTCACGCTCGCCGATGTCGTGGCGCCGGGTGAGCGGGCGCGACTGCAGGCGTGCATCGATCAGGTGCGGTTCGGCCGCGAGCGCTCCCGGCTGCTCGAGAGCCGCATCCGCCGGCCCGCGGACCAGGACGCGATCGTCTCGCTGACGATGTCGCTGGTGCGCGGCGCAGAGGACGAACCGGTCCAGCTGAGCGTGAACATGCTGGACGTGACCGAGCGGATTGCCGCGCAGGAGGAGCGGCGGGCCCGGCACGAGGCCGAACTCGCGCGCCGGGGCGCCGAGGCGGCCAGCCGCGCCAAGTCACAGTTCCTGTCCGCCATGAGCCACGAGATGCGCACCCCGCTGCAGGCGATCACCGGCTTCGTCGAACTGCTGACCACCCTGCCGCTGGACGCGACCCGCCGCGACGAGGCGCTGCGGCACATCAACGCCGGCGCTCGGCACCTGCTCGAACTGGTCGACGACAGCCTGGACCTTGCCCGCATCGAGGCGGGTGCGCTGCCGCTGACACTGCGCGACCTGCCGGTCGCGACCGCCGTCGGGGAGGTGCTCGATCTGCTCGCGCCCCTGGCAGGCCAGCACGCCGTGCACTTGGTCGCCGAGCCGATCGACGCGTGGGCGGTCGCCGACGACCGGCGGCTGCGCCAGGTGCTGATCAACCTGGTGTCGAACGCGATCAGCTACGGCGGCTCGGGCGGGTCGGTCACGGTGGCGGCCGGACGCGACGGCGACCTCGTGCGGATCACCGTCACCGACCACGGGCCCGGCATCGCCGCCGACCTCGGCGAGCGACTGTTCGAGCCGTTCTTCGTGCCGGAGTCCCGGCGGGACCGGCGCGCCGACCCCGAGGGCCGGGCGGCACCCGGTGCGGGCGGCATCGGACTGGGGCTCATGCTCGCCCGCGGACTGAGCGAGGTCATGGGCGGGCGGCTGGAGCTGTCCGCCGCAGACGGCGGTGGCACG
>SCQZ01000150.1 GCA_004299665.1 Jatrophihabitans sp. | reverse complement strand
ACGCTGCGACCGTTGACGGCGACTACATCACCTCCGAG
Organism: Jatrophihabitans sp.; assembly: GCA_004299665.1. GTDB lineage: Bacteria > Actinomycetota > Actinomycetes > Mycobacteriales > Jatrophihabitantaceae > FW021-bin43. The sequence continues at coordinate 1,901 of SCQZ01000150.1, read as the reverse complement.
ATCGAGCGCGTGCTGATCGACAGCGGGGCCGCCGACACCGTCCAGGTGGAGCTCACCTACCAGCCCCGGTGGACCCCGGAGATGATGGAAGACGGCGCCAAGCGGCAGTTCGGCTGGTGATCGACCGGATGAGCGCCCGGACGAGCGCCCGCCCAGCACACCCTCTCCCCCGGCGCCTGCCGTTGATGGTCCTGGGGGTCCTCAGCCTGCTCGCCGGACTGTGGGGCGGACTGCTGCTGCTCGGGCTGCACGTGCCGGTGCTGCGCGCCACGACCGCGGCGGACCACGGGCCGCTGATGGCGCTCGGGTTCCTCGGCACGGTCATCTCCCTCGAGCGCGCGGTCGCGCTGCGCCGGGCCTGGGGCTACCTGGCACCCGCGGCGGCCGGCGTCGGCGCGCTCGCGCTGGTCGCGGGCGCCCCCGGCGCGTTCGGCTGGGGGCTGCTGTGCCTGGCGTCGGTCGTCTTCGTCGTGATCTACGTGGTGGTGCTGCAGATCGCCCCCGCGCTGCACCTGGTGGCGATGGGGCTGGGCGCGCTGTGCTGGTACCTCGCGACCGTGTTGTGGTTCGCGAACTGGTCGATCCCGCGACTGGTGCCGTGGCTGGCCGGGTTCCTGGTGCTGACGATCCTGGGCGAACGCCTCGAACTCGCGCGGGTCGCGATCGTGACACCCGCCTCCCGCCGCGCCTTCCTCACCGCCACGGCCGTCTTCGGCGCCGGGTTGATCGTCGCGTCGCTGCCGGGCGCGACGGCGTTCACCGGGGTGCGCATCGCCGGGGCCGGGCTGGTGCTGCTGGCACTGTGGGGCGCCCGGTACGACGTCGCCCGCCGGACGGTCCGGGTGCCCGGCGTGACGCGGTTCATGGCGGTGTGCCTGCTCAGCGGCTACGCGTGGCTCGCCGCCGGCGGCGGACTGTGGCTGGCGCTGGGCGATCTGGGCGCCGGCGTCGCCGGCTACGACGCCGCCCTGCACGCGATCTTCCTCGGGTTCGTGATGTCGATGATCTTCGGGCACGCGCCGGTCATCGTGCCCGCGGTCCTCGGGGTGCGGCTGCCGTTCCGGCCGTGGTTCTACCTGCACCTCGGGCTGCTGCACCTGGCTCTGCTGGTGCGCCTGGTGCCCGGTGACGCGTTCGGCGTCCGCGTGGCCTGGCAGGTGGGCGGGGCGGGCACGGAGGTGGCGGTGCTCGCCTTCCTGGCCGTGTCGGCAGCCGCCGTGCTCGCCGCGCGGCGCCGCAAGCCGCGCATCGCCGCGGTACCGCGCGACGCTGCGGCACCCCGCGACGGTGTCGCACCACTGCGCGGGAACCGGACGTGAGCGCGCCCGCGTCGCGACCGCCGCAGGTGGTACGGCTGCTCGGCGGGGCGGTGGCCGTGCTGCTCGCGCTCGCCGCGGTGGCGGTGGCCGTCCTCGTCGGCCGGGGGGCGACGGGCACGAGCGTCGAGGTGTCCGGCGGCGGGACGCGGACGGTCTCGGTCACCGAGGCCGACATGCGGATAACCCCGTCGCTGATCACCGTTCCGGCCGGGACCCGGCTGGTCCTGCACGTCACGAACACCGACTCGATCGCGCACGACCTCACGTTGCAGACCGGTCCCGCCACGCCGCTGCTCGCCCCCGGGCAGAGCGCCACGATCGAGGTCGGCCCGGTGACGCGCACGATCGACGGGTGGTGCACGGTCCCCGGGCACCGCGCGGCGGGCATGACCATGTCGATCGAGGTCGCCGGGTCCGCCCCGTCCCCGTCGGCCACCGCGGACGCGACCATCGGCGCCGCCACCGGGCCGGCCCCGGGCTGGCAGCCCCGCGATCCCGGCCTGCCGCCGCTGACCGGGGATCGGGTGCACACGGCGACCTTCACCGTCACCGACACAGACACCGAGGTGGCGCCCGGGGTGC
>SCQZ01000149.1 GCA_004299665.1 Jatrophihabitans sp. | reverse complement strand
CGCCCGCTCGGCGCGAACCAGGCCGTCCAGCACCGGCTGGCCGACGCCAAGGTCGAGCTCAGCGCGGCCGAGGAACTCGCGGCCGAGGCGTGGGCGACGGACACTTCATTCGCCGCAGCGGCGGCCAAGGGGATGGCGAGCAAGGCGCTGAACACGGTTGCCGCTCACGGTCAGCAGGTGCTCGGCGGCATCGGGTACACCTGGGAGCATTCCTGGCGCCACCCGTTGCGCCGCGGGATGTTCCTCTCGGTGCTGCTCGGCTCCGCCGACGAGTGCGATACCGAGATCGGTGGCGCGCTCATCCGCTCCGGGATCATCCGCCTCGGGTCGCTGACCGGGGGGCCGGCATGAAGTTCGGCGTCCATATTTTCGCCACCGACGAGTCAGTCGGGATGACCGAACTCGCGCGCGAGGTCGAAGCACGGGGCTTCGAGTCCCTCTGGCTGCCCGAACACACGCACATCCCGACGAGCCGGGAGAGCGAGTGGTACCGCGGCCGCGAGCTCCCGCGCGAGTATTCCCGCACGCTCGAGCCCTTCGTCGCGCTCACCGCGGCCGCCGCCGCGACGACCGCGCTGCGGGTCGGGACCGGTGTCTGCCTGATCGCGCAGCATGACCCGATCATCGCGGCGAAGTCGGTCGCAACCCTCGATCTGCTCTCGCAGGGACGCCTCCTGTTCGGGGTCGGGCTCGGCTGGAACCTGGAGGAGATGCGCAACCACGGCGTCGATCCCGCTACGCGCCGGTCACGCGTCCGGGAGACGGTCCTTGCGATGCAGGGTCTGTGGGGCGCGGACCGGTTCGGCTACGACGGCCGATTCGTCTCCTTCGAGGAGTCGTGGCTGTGGCCCAAGCCCGTCCAGCGGCCGTGGCCGCCCGTCCTGGTCGCCGGGCGCGGCGGAGACCGCGCGTTTCGCGACATCGCCGAGTACGCCGACGGGTGGATGCCGGACATCAACATGTTCCGGCGTGCGGCGTTCCCAGGGCTCATCGAGCAACTGGCGCAGGTGTGCCGGGCGCACGATCGTGACCCGGTGCCGATCACGGCGATGGGTGGCACCCCCGACCCGGAGCGGCTGGAGTGGCTTGTGTCGCTCGATCTGGACCGGGTGATCTTCCTGCTGCCGTCGGCCCCGCAAGCCGAGGTGTTCACCGCGCTGGACGAGATCGGCCGTGCCCTGGAACTCGTCGGCCAGACCATGGAGCCGGTTGGATGATCAAGACCATCTACCTCGCCAAGCGCAACCCCAACTCGACCTACGAGGAGTTCGTCGAGAACTGGCGGGCGCACGCGGTGCTGTCGGGGTCGTTCCCGGAGGTCGGCCGGCGCTTCGACTCGGTGATTCAGTGCAAACGCGTCGTCGCCGATCTGGACGCGGACCTCGGGCTCACCCAGGACTTCGACGGCGCGAACCTGCTCGGCCTGACCAGCCTCTTTGACGCGGTCGACGTCTACAACCAGGAGGGCATCCCGACCCTGCGCATGGACGAAAAGCGGGTGTTCTCCGACTACGTGAGCGAGTCGTCGCTGACCGGCGTCGAGTTGGTCCTCCTCGACGGCGGGCGGGGCCAGGTCGTCGTCCTCGAACTCGTCCGCCGGAGCCCGGGCACCGCGCTGACCGCGTTCCTACTGGCCTGGAGCGGCGAGTACGCGCGCGCGGTGACGGCGTGCGCGCCCTTTCGCGAGCACGTGCGGCGCTATGTCCATAACCAGATCGTGCTGCCCACACCGCCGGGCTGGGGTTACGACGGCATCGCCGAGCTATGGTTCGAGGACGTCACCGGCGCATCGGCATACCTTCGGGACAGCCGCAAGCTCGCGATCTCCGTCCCCGGGGTAGAGGCGGGATTCAGCACGATGCTCGAGCTGAGCCATGTGTGGATCCGCCGAAAGAAGTGACGAACGTCGATCGGACGCCCACCGGACGCTCCCAACGAACAGGTTCTGACATGCCACGAATCCCCTACACAGACCCGACCGTCTACGAGCCGGTCTTCGGCCCGGGCGCGTCGCCGGCCCAGCAGGTGTTCGCGCACAGCCCCGAGATCGCCCAGGCCTACCTGGCCTTCGGCGACACCGCCCGCCGCGTCGGGGTGCTGCCGTTCCGGCTGGTCGAGCTCGTCCGCCTGCGCGTCGCGTTCCACAACCAGTGCAAGCTCTGCATGTCCCTGCGCTATGAGGACGGCGACGGTGCCCCGGTCGAGGAGGGCCTGGTCTGTTCTCTCGAGCAACCCTACGAGACCGATCGGCTCAGCCCAGCCGAACGTGCGGCGATCGCCTTCGCCGACAAGATGGCCACCGACCACCTCGCGATCGGCGACGCCATGTTCGAGGAATTGCGCACGCACTTCACCGATGCCGAGGTGATGGAGTTGTGCTTCCGGGTGGCGGCGAACGTTGGCTTCGGCCGGATGGCCGCCGTGCTCGACGTGATCCCGCAGGAGGACCTGCCCGTCGGGCTGCGGGGTGCCGGCGTCCACGCGCCGTGGACGGCCTTCGCGGAAACCAGCGGCGCGTCATGACGGGTGAACATCGTGTCGCCATCGTCACCGGCGGCGCGCGGGGGATCGGGCAAGCCGTCGCGCACCGGCTGCGGGCCGACGGATTCGTCGTCGCGTCCTTCGACCTCGGTGAGCACGCGTTGCCGGCCTCCCAATGGTCGGCCGCGGCGGCCGGGACCGCGTCGCTGCGGGTCGACGTCGCCGATGAGCAGGCGGTCACGGCCGGGGTCGAGTGGGTGGCCGAGACCCTCGGCGCGCCGACCGTGTTGATTAACAACGCGGGCGTGACACGGGACAACCTGCTGTTCAAGATGAGCGCCGGGCAGTGGGACGACGTGATCGGCGTCCACCTGCGGGGCGCGTTCCTGATGAGCCGGGCCGTGCAGAAGTTCATGGTGGACGCCAAGTGGGGTCGGATCGTGAACATGTCCAGTACGTCGGCCCTCGGCAACCGCGGTCAGGTGAACTACTCGGCCGCGAAGGCGGGCCTGCAGGGCCTCACGAAGACGCTGGCCATCGAACTCGGGAAGTTCGGCGTGACCGTCAACGCGATCGCGCCTGGCTTTATCGAGACCGAGATGGTGATCGCCACGGCCGAGCGGATGGGCATACCGTACGAGGAGTTCAAGGCGGCCTCGGCGGCCCGGATCCCGGTGGCGCGGGTCGGCGTCCCCGACGACGTCGCGGCGACGGTGTCATTTTTCGTGCGCGACGAGGCGTCCTACGTCTCCGGCCAGGTGCTGTACCTGGCCGGCGGGCCCCGCGTCTGACCGGCGTGACACCCGACCTGCGCGCGTCGGCCGGCCGGCCGGCGCTGGACCCGCCGGCGGGCGTGCCGCTCCCGGCACGGCTGCCGGACGCGCCCCCGCCGGGCACCCGGCTGACCCGCCACGGGGACACGTGCCTGGTCTGCGGGGCCGGGCATCCGGGTGGGTTGCGGGCGCGGCTGTTCGCCGGCGCGGGCGCTTCGGTCTACGCCGAGGTCGACATCACCGATGCCCACCAGGGGCAGGCCGGCATGGCGCACGGCGGCCTGCTGGCTGCCGCCTTCGACGAGATCATGGGTGCGGTGAACTGGCTGGTCGGGCCCCCCACGGTGACCGGCCGTCTCGACATCGTCTACCGAGCCCGCATCCCGACGAACCGCACGCTGCACTTCCGGGCCTGGAGCCTGGGCGTCGAACGGCGCAAGAGCTTCGTCGCGGGGGAGTGTTGGCTCGATAGTGCCACGGGCATCCTCGCGGCGAGCGCGTCCGCGGTGTTCATCCGACCCAGCGGGGTGGTCGCTTCTCGCTGAAGGCCCGCGGCCCCTCGGCGAAGTCCGGCCCCGTGCTCAGCGTGCGGGTCGCGGCCGCGACCATGGCCCAGAGCTCGGATTCGTCGTCCCCGGCGGCGCGTCGGGCCACCGCCAGGCTCTCCCGCACCGCAGCCGGTGAGTTGGCGCAGACCTGCCGGGCCAGCGCGAGCGCGGTCTCCCGCACCTGCTCGGCCGGGGCGACGGCGTTGACCAAACCGAAGCGGTGCGCGTCGAGCGCGGAGATCGGCTGGGCCGTGGCGATCATCTGGAAGGCGATCCGGCGGGGCACCGTCCGGGGCAGCCGCACGACGCCGCCGCCTCCGGCGATCAGTCCCCACCCTACTTCGGGCAGGCTGAACGTCGCGGACTCCGATGCCACGGCGAGGTCGCAGGCGAGCACCAGTTCCAGCCCGCCGCCGAGTGCGTGGGACTGGGCCGCCGCGATCCACACCTTCGTGCGCGGGGCGCGGACGAAGCCGGCCAGCCCGCCGTCGGCCGTCTCGAACCCGGCCGCCAGTCCCTGCGCGGCCTCCTTCAGATCGACGCCGGCGCAGAAGGCGCCATCGCCCGCCCCGGTCAGCACGCAGACCCAGATGTCCGGGTCGGCCTCCAGCCGCGTCACGG
>SCQZ01000148.1 GCA_004299665.1 Jatrophihabitans sp. | reverse complement strand
CGCCGAGGAACTGGAGTCCCGCGGCTTCGCCGTCGGCAGCGTCCACGGCGACCTCGGTCAGGGGGCGCGCGAGCAGGCGCTGCGGGCGTTCCGGTCCGGCAAGGTCGGCGTGCTGGTCGCCACCGACGTCGCCGCCCGCGGGCTGGACGTCGAGGGAATCACGCACGTGATCAACTACCAGGCTCCCGAGGACGAGATGACCTACATCCACCGGATCGGGCGCACCGCCCGAGCCGGCGCGTCCGGTACCGCGGTGACGCTGGTCGACTGGGACGACATCCCCCGCTGGGGGCTGATCAACGCCAAGCTGCAGTTGCCGTTCGCCGATCCGGCCGAGACGTACTCGACATCGGCGAACCTCTACGCGGACCTGAACATCCCGAGCGAGGCGACCGGCGTGCTGCCCCGCTCGCAGCGCACCCGGGCCGGTCTGGACGCCGAGGAGATCGAGGACCTCGGCGGGCGTTCCGGCGGACGCGATGGCGCCCGCCCCGCGCGCCGCGGGGAGCACGGCGACAAGCCGCGCGGCGAGCGTCCGGTCCGCACCCGTGACCGCCAGCGCTCCCGCACCCGCGGCGGCCACCCGGTCGATGCCGCCGCCGCGGCAGGCGCCGACCAGTCCCCCGTCGCCGACGACGCGACCCGGCCGGCGACCGCGAAGCGGCGACGCCGCCGGCGCCGTCCGGCCGGCAGCGGAGGCGGCGCGGCGACGCCGGCACCCGCGGCGGAGTGACGACGCCCCGGTAGGCGAGGATGGGCGGCGTGAGCGGCCCTGACGGCGGCGCCGAGGCGGCGCGCGACCCCGTGGCCGCATACCGGCGCCGGATGCGGCCGTGGCGGATCGGATACGCCGCCGGTGTGGTCGTGCTGGTCGCCGTCGCACTGCTCGTCGTCAAGATCGCGTACTCGCACGGCGAGATCTCCCATGCCACCTTGCGCACCGCCGCGGCCCCGGCGCCGTCGCTGACCCCGGCGCAGCCGGCCACCGCCGTCACCGCGGCATGGCGCACCGGCGATCGGGTCGCGATCGGGGCTCCCGTCTGGGGCGGCACGGTCGTCACATACTCCGCGCACAGCGTCACCGGCCGCGACGACGTCACCGGTGCCGTCCGCTGGCAGTACACCCGCACCGACCGCACCGTCTGCACCGCGGCGCAGATCTCCGGCGTCACCGTCGCGGTGTACCGGCTGGCCGGCAACTGCGACGAGGTCACCGCCCTGAACTCCGGGACCGGGGCGCGCGACTGGACACGGACCCTCGACAAGGACGGCCACCCGCTCAACGGGCAGGCGACCTACTCCGTCACCCCGTACACGCTGATGATCGCGTCCCACAGCGCGATCTACGCGATCGACCCCGTCAGCGGGCTCGATCGCTGGGTCTTCGACCAGCCCGGCTGCACCATCCGCGGCGCGGTGCTGGGTTCCTCCGGCGCCCTCATCAGCCAGGACTGCTCCCACCCGGTCTGCGGTTCGTCGCAGAAGTACTGCGGCAAGGGGGTGCAACTGCTGCTGCGCGACGCGACGGAGGGCGAGAACTCCGACGACGCCACGAACCCGAGCAAGATCAAGTGGAACCTGTTGGGGAACGACCTGACACCTGCCTGCGCGGACGGCGTGATCTGCGCGGTGCGCCCGGGAACCGAGCGGCTGGCCCTGTTCGACGTGGCGTCCGGCAAGGAGTTGGCGCCGCTGCCGCTGTCGACCCCGGCGGGGGCGACGGCGCAGGTGAGCGCCTACGACCACGGCGACCTGGTGTGGACCGGCGGCGTGACCTATGCGGTCCGGGAGAGCGGGTCCGGCTACCTGTGGACCGCGCCGACCCCGGTGCTGCCCACCGTCAGCGCCCTGTCCGGTCAACAGCCCCCGGCGCTGTCCGGCGCGGTGATCGCCGTACCCGGCGGGGACGGCGTGCAGATGCTGTCCCCGGACACCGGCGCCGTGACGAGGACGGTCGCGGTCCCCGGCGCGAGCGGCGCGACGACGGTCGCCGTCCTGGGTCACGGCCTACTGGTCTCGGGTCCGTCCGGGACGGTGGCGTACCGGTGAGCTCCCCGCTGGAGGCAGGCGGCGCACGGCGCGACACCGTAGCCGGCATGGCCGCACTGCGCTGCGGCGACGCGGGCGCGGCCCCGGTGCTGCTGGTCCCGGGATACACCGGCAGCAAAGAGGACTTCGCGCCGGTCCTGGACCCGATCGCCGCCGCCGGGTTCCGCGCCGTCGCGGTCGACCTCCCGGGGCAGTTCGAGTCGGCCGGTCCGGACGACCCCGGCGAGTACGCCGTCGACCGGCTCGGACAGCGGGTCCTGCGGGCCGCCGCGGCGCTGGGTCCGCGCGTGCACCTGCTGGGCCACTCCTTCGGCGGACTGGTCGCCCGCGCCGCGGTGATCGCCGCGGCGGAGCGCTTCGCGTCGCTGGTGCTGCTCGACTCCGGCCCGTCGGCGCTGGCAGGCGCGCGGGCCGAGCGGATCCGGCTGCTCGCCCCGCTGCTCCCGCATCTCGGCGTCGCGGGCGTCTACGCCGCGGCCGCCGCGGCCGAGGCTGCCGAACCGGGCTATGTCGCCCCGGGTCCGGAGCTGGCGGCCTTCTACGAACGACGGTTCCTCGCGGGCGCGGCGGCGATGCTCGCCGGCATGTCCGCGGCGCTGCTGTCCGAGCCGGACCGGGTGGGCGAACTGGCCGCCACCGGCGTGCCGGTGCTGGTCGCGTTCGGCAGCGCGGACGACGCGTGGGCACCCGAGGTCCAGCGGCGCACGGCTTCGCGCCTGGGCGCGCAGGCCGTCGAGATCCCGGGCGCGGCGCACTCCCCCGCGGTGGAGAACCCTGCCGCGACCGCCGCCGCGTTGATCCGCTTCTTCACGATGCTCGGCACCCTCGTCCAGGGC
>SCQZ01000147.1 GCA_004299665.1 Jatrophihabitans sp. | reverse complement strand
GTTCACCACCGCCGACCTCGTCGCCGCGGGGACCTTGCCGGCCGACCTGTGCGCGCTGCTCGAGGCGGTGGTCGCCGCGCGGCTGGGGCTCCTGGTCAGCGGCGGGACGGGGAGCGGCAAGACCACCCTGCTCGGGGCGCTGCTGGGCACCGTCGACCCCGCGCAGCGGCTGGTCCTCATCGAGGACGTCCCGGAACTGGTCGTGGCACACCCGCACGTGGTGCGGCTGCGGACCCGCGCCGCCAACATCGAAGGTGCCGGTGAGGTGGGGTTGCGCGACCTGGTGCGGCAGGCGCTGCGGATGCGGCCGGACCGGCTGGTCGTCGGTGAGTTCCGGGGGCCGGAGGCCGTCGACCTGCTCGTGGCGCTGAACACCGGCCACGAGGGCGGCGCGGCGACCGTGCACGCGAATTCGATACGGGACGTCCCGTCCCGGCTGGCGGCCCTGGCGATTCTCGGCGGCCTGCCCGGGGCCGCCGTGGGGGCGCTCGCCTGCGGTGCCCTGCAGGTGCTCGCACACCTGCGGCGCACGGACGGCGGCAGGGCCGTCTGCGAGGTCGGCCTGGTGCAGGTGGCATCCGGCGGGGACCCGGTAGTGCGCCCGGTGTGGCGGGCCGGGACCGGGTACGCCGACGGCATCGCCGAGCTGCGCGCCCTGATCGGTGCGCGCGGGGTTGCGCCGCCGTGACCGCGGCGATGTGGGGGCTGCTGGCGGCGGCGCTGCTGGCCTGGCCCGGTCCGTCCCCGGCGCGGGTGCGTTGGCGGGCCCTTGCCCGCAGCGCGGACCGCGCGCCGGCCCACCGGGGGCCGCGCCGGGGCGCGGCGCGGCCCTTCGTCGGCGAGGCGGAGGCGCTGCGCGCGGTGCGTTCGGTGCGGGCCGAACTGGCCGCCGGCGCCTCGCCCGCGCAAGCGTTGGCCGCGACCGCTCGGGTCGAGCCGGGGGCAGCCACGGTTCTGCGAGCGGCCGCCGGTGCCGCCGCGGCGGCACAGGACGTGTCGACGGTGCTTGCTCGCGAGCCGGCGATGCGGGGCATGGCCGCGGCCTGGGGCCTGGTGGATGCCGCGGGCGTGCCGCTGACCGCCGCGCTGGACGGGGTCGCGGCCGACCTGGGCCGGCGGATCGAGCAGCAGCAGGCGGTCACGACGGCGCTCGCCGGTCCGCGGGCGGCGGCGTTCGTGCTCGCGGGGCTGCCCGGGCTCGGCCTGCTGCTCGCGGCCGGCATGGGCGCCCGGCCGCTGGACTTCCTGGTCGGCACGTCCGTGGGCCGGCTCGTCGCAGTGGCCGGGCTGCTGCTGGACGGTCTCGGGATCGCATGGACATCACATCTGGCGCGGTCGGCGCAGCGGGCATGACCGGGCCGGCCCGCGGTGTGCGCTCGTGAACGCGGCGATCGCGTGGGCCGCGCTGGGGACCGCCCTGCTGCTGAGCGGCCCCGTACGCCGCGCCGCCCCGGTTCGCTCCGCCGGTCGCGCGCGGACGGCCGGGGCGGTCACGGGCCTGTGCGTGACGGTGGCGCTCGTCGTGCTCGTCGGCCGCGCCGGGCTCGCCGCCGCGGTCGTGCTGGGGCCGCCGGCGGCGATCGGTGCGGCCCGGCTGGCCGGGCGCCGGCCGGCTCGGCCGGATCGCGGGCTGGCGCTGGCGATCGACCTGGTCGCCGCCGCGTTGCAGGCGGGTCAGCCGCTGCCCCGCGCGCTGGAGCTCGCCGCCCCGGCGACCGGCCCGCCGACGGCGGCGGAACTGCGCCAGGTCGCGCGGCTGCTCGCCCTCGGGGCAGCACCGGACGAGGCCTGGCGCGGCGTCGATCCCCACCTGGTGCCGATGGCGACTGCGGCGCGACGCAGCGAGCGCAGCGGGGCGCGGCTCGCGGCGAACCTGACCGACCTCGCGGCGGACCTGCGCGCGGCGGGGCGGGCGGGCGCGCTGGCCCGGGCACACCGCGCGGGTGTTCTGGCGCTGCTACCGCTCGGGCTGTGTTTCCTGCCCGCGTTCGTGTGTCTGGGGATCGTGCCCTCGGTCGCGGGGCTGCTGACCGGCGTCCTCGGCAGCCTGCCGTGAGGGCGCGCTCGCCGTGCGCCGCGTGCGGCGCGCCGTTGACTCCGGCAGGTCCACCGCCGAGTGCGCGGTCGGCACCACGGTGCGGGTCGGCACGCCTACGTCGCGGTCAAGCATTGCCCCCATGGGTATCACAAGGTAACTTGGAATGCGTGATGAGCCGATCATCGCGCCGAGCGCTCGCAAGCACGGAATCCGGGACGAGGACCTGTTGCACGCGTACCGGAACGCAGTCTGCGAAGCTCGCGACGACGACGGGGTAACGATGTTGGTTGGCGCGGATGGAGCTGGGAACCTCTTGGAGGTTGGGTTCGTCGTCGGCGAACTCGGCCCCGTGATCATTCACGCACGGAAGCCGGCAAGACCAAGATTTCTTCGGGGGTGACGCGGATGCCGCTGACTTGAAGAGAACGTGAGTGAGGCTGTTAGGCGGCTGGTCGCGGTTCGATGTTGACGTGGTAGCCGAGCGCTTCGAGTTGGCGGATGGCTTGGTTCTTGGAGCGTTCGGGGTTGC
>SCQZ01000146.1 GCA_004299665.1 Jatrophihabitans sp. | reverse complement strand
ACACGCACCCGGCGGCCCGCAGCCGCTGCACCAGGGCGTCACCCACCGCGCCGTCGTAGAACGCCAGGCTCGCGAGCAGGTCGCCGGCGGTGAGTGTGACGTGGTCCAGTCCCACGCCGGCAGTCTGCCCGATACTGGCGCGGTGGGTGACGCCCTGGTGCAGCGGCTGCGGGCCGCCGGGTGCGTGTTCGCCGAGCAGGAGGCCGCGCTGCTCCGGGGCAGCGCCAGCGGCCCCGACCTCGAGGCGCTCGTCGCGCGCCGGGTCGCGGGCACCCCGCTGGAGCACCTGCTGGGATGGGTCGAGTGGGGCGGGCGGCGGCTGGCGGTCGCCCCGGGCGTCTTCGTACCGCGGCGGCGGACGGTCTTGCTCGCTACCCTCGCGGCGCAGACCCTGGCGCCCGGCGGCATCCTGGTCGAACTGTGCTGCGGCGCGGCACCGGTCGCCGCCACGGTGGCCGGGGAGGCCTACGCCTGCGACCTGGACCCGGCGGCGGTCGCGTGCGCACGACGCAACCTGCCCGCAGGGCGGGCCTTCGCCGGCGACCTCTACGACGCGCTGCCGTCCCGGCTCCGGGGCCGGGTGGACGTGCTGGTGGCCAACGCGCCGTACGTCCCGACGTCCGAGGTCGCGCTGATGCCGCGCGAGGCCAGGCTGTACGAGAGCAGGCTGGCCCTCGACGGGGGCGCCGACGGGATGGACGTGCAGCGCCGCGTCATCGCCGGGGCGGCGCCGTGGCTGTCCCCGGCCGGCGTCCTGGTCATCGAGACGAGCCGCGCCCAGGCAGCCGCCGGGCTGGCCGCGCTGCGGGCGGCCGGGTTCGCCGGGAGGGTCGTCCGTGACGACGGGCTCGCCGCGACCGCCCTGGTGGCGGCAACCCGTCAGCGCCGGTAGGACAGGTTCGCCGCCGACAGCGTGACGCTCACCCCGGCGGCCCCGGTGTCGATCGCGTCCACGTGCAGGCCGAAGGGCAGCGACGAGAGGTCGATCGGACGTGCCAGCAGCGCGGCCAGCGCCGCGTCCGCGCCCGGGATGCCGATCCCGGCCACCGTCGCCTGCGGCTGCGCGAAGCTCAGTTGCGTGCCCGACAGGGTCGGCGCCGCGCTCACGGTGCCTCTCACGGACTCCCCCGCCACGGTCACCGACCCCTGCGCCACGATCCGCCCGGACCCGGCGTAGGACAGCGGCACGCCCACCACCCGGGACAGTTCCGCGTAGGTGATCAGCGCCGTCGCGGTGCCCGAGCGGGACGTCGCCCGGTGGAACGTGTCGAACACGTGGACGTCGTGCAAGGTGAGGTGCACCCGGGCCAGCGTCACCGTCCGGTCACCGCTTCCGACGACGAGGTCGTCCAGGCGTACCTCGATCTCCCCGAAGCGCTCCGCGGCCAGTTGGGTCAGGAACGGGAAGCCGTCGATCGAGACGTCCGGGCGCCGGGGCAGCTGCTGCGAATGCTGCAGCGTGTCCGCGGCCATGCGCTCGGCCACCACCAGGCAGATCCGGTCCGCGGCGACCAGCACGCCGATCACCACCACCAGCGTGATCAGCAGCCTGCGGCGCCACCGCCGGCGACCGCGGACGCGGGGCACGTAGGTCACACGCTCGATCCTCGCATCCGGCACACTGCCGGGATGGCCCTGCCTGATCCGGTGCTCAGCGAACGGATCGTGCGGCACGGCTTCGCCGCGCGGCCGGCCCGCACGGTGGCGGGTGCGGCGGCGCTGGTGTGCGGTATCCAGTCCCAGGACGCCCGCGCCGCGCGCCTCGGGGTGCGGGCCCGTTCCCTCGGTCTCACCGCGAGCGACGTGGATGCCGCGATCGCGCGGCGCGAGGTGGTGCGTACCTGGCTGATGCGCAACACCATCCACCTGGTCCCGGCCGCCGACGTGCGGTGGCTGGTGGCGTTGCTCGGCCCCATGATCCGGCGCCGGTTCGAGACGGTCCGCTGGCCGCAGCTGGGGTTGACGGCCCCGGTGCTCGCGGCCGCGACCGCCGCCGCTCCGGCAGTCCTCGCCGGCCGCGCGCTGACGCGCCACGCGTTCGCGGCCGCGCTGCGGGATCGGGGCGTGCCGGTCGCGGCCGGGCAGGCGGCGACCCACGTGCTGGTGCACCTGTCGGCTGCCGGTCTCGTCTGCCGGGGCGCCGACCGCGGTGCGCAGGCCACGTTCGTGCTGATCGACGACTGGCTGGCGGGCTCGCCCGAGGGACCGCGCGACGACGAGGCCCTCGCCGAACTGGCGCGGCGCTACTTCGCCGCGTTCTCCCCGGCCACGCCGAACGACTTCACGGCCTGGTCCGGACTGCCCTCCTCGCGGGCGGTCACGCTGGTCCGCGACGAACTCAGGCCGGTCGACGTCGACGGGGTCGCGGGCTACCGGCTGGGTGCCGTCGAGCCGCAGCGCTGCCTGCGCCTGCTGCCCGCATTCGACAACTACCTGGTGGGCTACCGGCGCCGGCCGTTCGTCCCGGCCGACCGGTACCGCGAGGTGTACGCCGGCGGGATGATCCGGCCCGCCGTGCTGCTGGACGGCGCGGTCGTCGGGCGCTGGTCGCTGACCCCGCGACGGAGGGTGGCGCCGGAGCTGTTCACGGCCCTGCCCGGCCGGGCGCGCCGCCTGCTCGACGCGGAGGTCGCCGACGTGGAGGCGTTCGCCGCCGGCTGAGGCCGGCTCAGCGGCCCACCCCCGCCGCGTCCATCCCGCGCAGCTCCTTCTTCAGCTCCGCGATCTCGTCGCGCAGCCGGGCCGCGACCTCGAACTGCAGTTCCCGGGCGGCGTGCAGCATCTGGTCGTTGAGCTGCTGGATCAGGTCGGCGAGTTCGGCGCGCGGCATCTCGGAGACGTCCAGGCCTCCCCCGGCATGCGCGCCGACACCGACGACCCCGCCGCTGACCCCCCCGCCGGTTACGCCGCGTCTGCCGGGGATACCCCCACCGCGGCCGCCCCCGCGCCCCGGCACCGCCGACTTGCCGCGCGACTGCGACCGGCCGGACCCGCCCACCGGCACGGCGGTCGAGCCGAGCATCTCCTCGGTGTCGGCGGCCTCCCGGGTGAGCATGTCGGTGATGTCGGCGATCCGCTTGCGCAGCGGCGTCGGATCGATGCCGTGCTCGCTGTTGTAGGCGACCTGCTTGGCGCGCCGGCGGTTCGTCTCGTCGATGGCGTTGGCCATGGACGGAGTCACGGTGTCGGCGTACATGTGCACCTGTCCCGAGACGTTGCGGGCGGCGCGGCCGATGGTCTGGATCAACGACCGCCCCGAGCGCAGGAATCCCTCCTTGTCGGCGTCCAGGATCGACACCAGCGAGACCTCCGGCAGGTCCAGCCCCTCGCGCAGCAGGTTGATCCCGACCAGCACGTCGTACTCGCCCAGGCGCAGCTCGCGCAGCAACTCCACCCGGCGCAGCGTGTCGACCTCCGAGTGCAGGTACCGGACGCGGATGCCCAGTTCGAGTAGGTAGTCGGTCAGGTCCTCGGCCATCTTCTTGGTCAGCGTCGTGACCAGCACCCGCTCGTTGCGTTCGGCGCGCAGCCGGATCTCGTGGACGAGGTCGTCGATCTGGCCCTTGGTGGGCTTGACGACGATCTCCGGGTCGACCAGGCCGGTCGGGCGGATCACCTGCTCCACGAACTCGCCCTTGGTGGCGCGCATCTCGTAGTCACCGGGCGTGGCGGACAGGTAGACCGTCTGCCCGATGCGCTCGACGAACTCCTCGAACTTCAGCGGCCTGTTGTCGCACGCGGAGGGCAGCCGGAAGCCGTGCTCGACGAGCATCCGCTTGCGGGACATGTCCCCCTCGTACATGGCGCCGATCTGCGGCACGGTCACGTGCGACTCGTCGATGACGAGCAGGAAGTCCTCCGGGAAGTAGTCGAGCAGGCAGTTCGGGGCACTGCCCGGTGACCGGCCGTCGATGTGCATCGAGTAGTTCTCGATGCCGGAGCAGAAGCCGACCTGGCGCATCATCTCGACGTCGTAGGCGGTGCGCATCCGCAGCCGCTGCGCCTCCAGCAACTTGTTCTGCCGCTCCAGCTCCGCCAGCCGCCCGGCCAGTTCCGCCTCGATGCCGCGGATCGCCCGCTCCATCCGCTCCGGGCCGGCGGCGTAGTGCGTCGCCGGGAAGACGAACACCTCCGGCGCCTCCCGCACGACCTCGCCGGTCAGCGGGTGCAGGTAGTACAGCCGCTCGACCTCGTCGCCGAACATCTCGACGCGGACGGCGAGTTCCTCGTACATCGGGAAGATCTCGACGGTGTCGCCGCGGACGCGGAACGTGCCGCGGGTGAAGGACAGGTCGTTGCGGGTGTACTGGACCTCGACCAGGCCGCGCAGGATCTTCTCGCGCTCGACCTGCTGGCCCAGCCGCAGCCGCACCGAGCGGTCGACGTACTCCTGCGGCGTACCCAGGCCGTAGATGCACGACACCGTCGCGACCACGACGACGTCCCGGCGGGTCAGCAGCGACATCGTCGCCGAGTGCCGCAGCCGCTCCACCTCGGAGTTGATCGAGGAGTCCTTCTCGATGTACGTGTCCGTCTGCGGGACGTAGGCCTCGGGCTGGTAGTAGTCGTAGTAGCTGACGAAGTACTCGACGGCGTTGTTCGGCAGCATCTCGCGCAGCTCGTTGGCCAGTTGCGCCGCGAGCGTCTTGTTCGGCGCCATGACGAGCGTCGGGCGCTGCAGCCGCTCGATCAGCCAGGCCGTCGTCGCCGACTTGCCGGTCCCGGTCGCGCCGAGCAGCACGACGTCCTTCTCACCGCCGGTGATGCGCCGCTCGAGGTCCGCGATGGCCGAGGGCTGGTCGCCGGAGGGCTCGAAGTCCGACACCACCTCGAACTTGCCCGCCGTGGGGACGATGTCGCTGCGAACCCTCATCGCCCGCTCCGCCAGACGTCGCTCGCTGCCCGCATGGGATCGAGGGTACGGAGCGGGTGCGACAACCACAGCGGGCCGGTAGCGTGATGGCATGGCGATTACCATCGACAAGGCAGGGCGCGTGGTAATCCCGCAGGCGATCCGTCGGCGGCTGGGGCTGGCGGCGGGCACCGAACTCGAGATCGAGGAGTCCGACGGCGCCGTGGTGCTGCGCCCCGCCAGCCGGGTGCGCGTGGAGACGGCCGCCGACGGGCTGCCGATCCTGCGCGCCGCGGAGGGTGCCGAACCGCTGACGGTGGACGACGTGCGGCGCCTGGTGGAGGAGAGCCGGGAATGGCCGCGGTCCTGACCTGCGACACCTCCGTCGTCGTGGCGGGGGTGAGCACCTGGCACCCGGCGCACGCGGTGGCCCGGTCGTACCTGACCCGCGTCGCGTGGCTCGGGGCGCACGTCGTCGCCGAGACGGCTGCGGTGCTGAGCCGGTTGCCGCACGGCCACGCCCTCGCGCTTCCGGACGCGGTCGGTGTCGTGCGCCGCCTGGCCGACGGCCGGATCCGCCAGTTGCGCGCCGACCGGTACGTCCTGACCCTGACCGCGGTGGCGTCGAGCGGGTCCGGCGGCGGGGCGGTCTACGACGCGATCGTCGGCGCGACGGCCCGCGAGCACGAGGCCGTCCTGGTCACCCTGGACCGCCGGGCCGAGCGCACCTACCTCGCCGTCGGGGCGCGGTTCGAGTTCATCGGCTGACGCCAGGAGCGTCCAGGCGGGTCCCAGCAATCGCGGGGCGCGCTCCCAGGGTCGGCACCTAGCGTGGGCGTTCCAGCATCGACGAGAGGCACCACCCATGACCGAGCATCACGACGATCAGTCCCAGCCGGCCGAACCCGCCTCGGGCGGGCCGGCCGAACCCCCGACGGAGCCGGGCGCCCCGCAGCCCGATCACGGCGCCGTCCCGCCGGGCCCGTACCCGGCCGGCGCGGCCACCGGGGCGGGCGCGCCCTACGCCCCCGGCGGACCGTACGCCGCGCCGTATCCGTTCGTCCCCCAGCCGCGCACGCCGCGCGTCCCGTGGGTGAACCCGGCGCGACGGTCGCGCCTGGTCGCCGCCGCCGTCGGGGCCGCGGTCGTGCTCTTCGGCGCCGGTTTCGGGATCGGCTGGGGTGTCAGCGGAAACGGCGGCGAGCACCCCGGCTGGGAGCGCATGATGCCGGGCTACGGGTACGAGCATCCGTTCCGGCAGAACGGGCCGTTCGGCGGGCCGCTGCGGGGCAACGGGCCGTACGCGCCGTACCAGCAGCCCCGGTCCGGGAGCCAGACCCCCGCCCCGGCTCCGTCCACCAGCACCGGATGACCCCCGGCGCCGACCGCGCCCGGCGTCAGGGGTCGCGGACGGGCGGGCGGCGCCGCCAGAACCCGGTCGCCTGCTCGAAGGCGTGGCCGGCCCGCAGGACGGCGAGGTCGCCGTGGTGCGGGCCGACGACCTGCAGCCCGACGGGCAGGCCCTGCGCGGTGAACCCCGCCGGCACCGACAGAGCCGGGCAACCGGTCGCGGTGACGAGGTACGCCGAGCGCATCCAGTCCAGGTAGGTCTGCTGCGTCCGGCCGGCAACGAGCGTCGGGTACTCGAGCGAGGCGTCGAACGGGACGACCTGGCTGACCGACAGCAGGAGCAGGTCGTACCGGCCGAAGAACTCCCGGACCCGGTGGAACAGTTGTCCGTGCAGTGTCTCGGCGCGGGCGAGGTCGGCCCCGGACAGCTTGCGCCCCTCGTCGACGTTCCACACGATGGCCGCCTTGAGAAGGTCCGGGTGCCGGTCCCGGTGCGTCCCCAGCGAGAGGTCGAACAGCCAGGCGCGCAGGGTGCGGAACACCTCGTCCGCGCCGGCAAGGTCCGGGCACGCCTCGTCCACCGAGCACCCGAGCCCCTCGAACACGCCCACCTGTGCGGCGAGGACGTCGACGACCTCCCGGTCGACCGGCACGGCTCCCCCGAGATCGGGGGACCAGGCGACCCGCAGCCCCGTCAGATCGCTGTCCATCGCTGCGGCGAACAGCGAACCGGGCTGCTCGATGGCGATCGGGGACCGGGCGTCGGGACCTGCGAGTACGGACAGCAGCAGCGCGACGTCGCCCACTGTGCGCCCGAGCGGCCCCTGCACGCTCATGGTCGACCAGGGCGCCGCGCTGGGCCAGGTCGGCACCCGACCGGGCGAGGGCCGCAGCCCGACGACGTTGCAGAACGAGGCCGGGTTGCGCAGCGAGCCGCCCATGTCGCTGCCGTCGGCCAGCGCCACCATGCCGGTGGCCAGCGCGGCCGCCGCGCCGCCGCTGGAGCCGCCGGCGGTGCGGGACAGGTCGTAGGGATTGCGCGTCGCGCCGAACAGCGGGTTGAAGGTGTGCGACCCGGCGGCGAACTCCGGGACGTTGCTCTTGCCGACGACCACGGCCCCGGCCGCGCGCTCGCGCTGCACGACCAACTCGTCCCGGTCCGGGACGTGGGTCTCGAAGATCGGCGATCCGTACGTGGTCCGGATGCCCGCGGTCTCGTGGGTGTCCTTGACCGCCAGTGGCAGGCCGTGCAGCGGCCCGACCTCCCGGCCGGCGGCGAACTGCTCGTCGGCCGCCGCCGCCTCGGCCAGGGCGCGCTCCGCGACGAGCGTGACGATGGCGTTGATCTGCGGGTTGACGCGTTCGATCTGGTCCAGGTGCGCCTGCGTCAACTCCCGGGCGCTGACCTCGCGCCGTCGCAGCAGGGCGGCCAGCTCGGTCGCCGGCAGGAAGCAGAGCTCGGACACGGTGTCCGGCTCAGCCGAGATCCACGATCGCCGCGACCGGACCACCGCCGTCCGGACCCTGGTGCGCGGCGGACACCGACACGAACACGGCCGGGTCGCCGGTCACCGACGCGGTGACACCACCGACGCACGCCTTGATCTGGCGGTGCCAGTGCACGTCCGAGTCGTCGAGCATCGCGTTGCGGCGGCCGCGGACCTGGCCGTCCTGGCTCGCCTCGCACTTGAGGAAGACGTTGACCAGCCGGCCGTTCAGGTCTGACGGGTGCGGCCGCGGCGGCAGCTCCAGCCCCGCGTCCTTGATGGCGGCCCAGATGCCGTCCTGGTCGAGCGCGTCCCGCATGACGCTGTGACCGATCCGGTAGCGGCCCCCGACGCCGCGGGCGTTGCCCACGACCACCACCTGCGCCTGGTCCAGCTCGACGCCGGACGAGCAGGAGGCGACCGAGGAGTACAGCTCCCGGTTGTGCATCACGTCGGCGTCGGTCGGCATCTGGATCTCCCCGAGCGCGACCGCGATGCCGAGCGCGGTGCAGCCGTTGGACAGGTCCATCGACTCGTGGGTGTGCTCGGTCCACACGGTCTTGCCGCGGCTCTTGGCGTCACGGATCGTGTGGATCGTCAGCAACGGCGTCTTGGTCTGCACGTAGTGCACATCCGCCGGGTCGGTGATGCCGGCGCGCGCCATCGCGACCTTCACCGCGTCGGCGACCTTGCTGATCATCGCCACGCGGCCGATGTCCTCGGGCAGCAGTTGCTCGCTCATCGCGAATCCGACGGTCAGGCGTGGCTCGTCCGTCCGCACCGCCCGGTCCGCGGGTAGCGTCGCGAAGATCGTCGCGTGCGGGCTGATGACGCCGTCCGTCCCGCCGGACCAGACGATCGGGACCTGGCGTACCTGCTCCATGCTGCGGCTGCCCTTGGCCACGAGCACCTCGCGGAATGCCCGGTCGGCGAGGATGCGGGTGTAGTCGTTGACACCGCCGTTGCCCTCGGTCTTGCCGATGACGGCGATCACTCGGTCCGCCTCGATGACGCCGTCGTCGACGAGCCTGGCCAGCTCGCTGGCGTCCGTGACGTTGTGCAGCGGCACCTTGCGGACCTCGATCGGCTCGGGCATGGGGCTCTCCTTCTCCTGGTGCGTGACGGCTAGTACGTGACGACGGTGCCGGCCCCGCCCCGTAGGGCCGGGCCGAGGTGGTGCAGGGACGTGATGACGGCACGGCCGCCGGCCTCGGCGAACCGGCAGGCCGCCTCGACCTTGGGACCCATGCTGCCGCCGGCGAAGTTCCCGTCGGCCGCGAGGGCGCGCAGCCGGTCCACCGTCACCGCGCCGATGGCGCGCGCGTCCGGGGTGCCGAAGCCGACGACGGCGGCCTCGACGTCGGTGGCGATCACCAGGGCGTCCACGCCGAGCTGGCGCGCGAGCACCGCGGCGGTCAGGTCCTTGTCGATGACGGCCTCCACGCCGCGCAGCCGTCCGTCCGGGTCGCGGACGACGGGGATGCCTCCGCCGCCGGAGCAGGTGACCACGTACCCGGCGTCGAGCAGCGCGGCGGCCGCCGGGGCGTCCAGGGACTCGATCGGCTCCGGGGAGGCGACGACGCGGCGCCAGCCACGCTCGCCGCGGTCCTGCCAGGTCTGGCCGTGCTCGACCATCACCCGGGCCTCGGGTTCGGGCAGGTAGCGGCCGATCGGTTTGGTCGGCGCGGCGAAGTGGGGATCGTCCGCCGCGACGAGGGTCCGCGAGACCAGCGCGGCCACCCGGGCCGGCCGGTCGCGACGTGCGAGCGCGGCGTCCAGGGCGTTGAGGATGAGTAGCCCGATCGTCCCCTGGGTCTGTGCCCCGCACCAGTCGAGGGAGACGGGCGGGACGACGGCCGCGGAGAGCTCGTTCTTGACGAGCAGGTTGCCGACCTGCGGGCCGTTGCCGTGGGTGAGCACGACCTGGTCGCCGGCCGCGACCACGTCGGCGACGGGCTCCATGGCCTCGGTGATCGCGGCGCGCTGGTGCTCCTGGCGGGCGCTGCCGTCGGGCGCCGTCATGGCGTTGCCACCGAGGGCGATCAGCACGCGCATGGCACGACGCTATTGAGGTCGGCCACCGTCGGGCATCGGCAACTCTCGCCCAAGAAGCACCGATTCGTGGTCAGGTCGCCCCACCGCGGCCGGGCTGGTGTCAGCGGCCGAGGCTGCGATAGCGGGCGAGCCGGGCCGCGACGAGGTCGCCGAGACCGTCGGCGGCCCGGTGCAGCAGGACCGCCAGTTCGTGCTCCAGGACGGTGCCCAGCCGCCGCAGGAAGGCCGCGGGCTCGTCGGCGGCGTCGGGGTGTTCGGCCACGATGCGATCGACGATGCCGTTGCGCAGCAGGTCCAGGCTCCGCACGCCCTGCAGCTGCGCCATCTGGGCGGCGTGTTCGGTGTCGTGGTAGCGGATCGCCGACGCGCCCTCGGGCGGCAGCGGGGACAGCCACCCGTGTTGCGCGCACAGGACCCGGTCGGCCGGGAGCAGCGCCAGGGCGCCGCCGCCACCACCTTGCCCGAGCAGCACGCAGATGGTCGGTGCCCGCAGCGTCGCCAACTCCGCCAGCGAGCGCGCGATCTCACCGGCCAGACCGCCCTCCTCGGCCTCGCGCGACAGCGCGGCGCCGGCGGTGTCGATCACGGTGACCAGCGGGAGCCGCAGCTCGGCGGCCAACCGCATGCCGCGACGGGCCTCGCGCAGGCCCGCGGGGCCGATCGGGTCGGCGTTGCGGCGGTCCTGCCCCAGCAGGACGCAGGGCGCTGCACCGAAGCGGGCCAGCGCGATCAGCAGTCCCGGGTCGGCCTCGCCCTCGCCGGTCCCCTGCAGCGGTGTGACGGTGTTCGCGGCGACCTTGAGCAGGGCGCGCACGCCCGGCCGGTCCGGCCGACGGGAGCGCTGGATCGACTCCCACGCCGGGACGTCCGGCAACCGCTCCAGGGGCAGCTGCGGCACCGGCGGGGGCGCCTCCCGTGGCGCCGCGAGCACGGTCAGCGCGTCGATCGCGACCCGCCGCAGCTCCTCGGGCGAGAGCACCGCGTCGATCACCCCGCGCGCGGCCAGGTTCTCGGAGGTCTGCACGTCGTCGGGGAAGGTGCGGCCGTAGATCGCCCGGAACACCCGCGGTCCCAGGAAGCCGACCAGCGCGCCCGGCTCGGCCGCGGTGACGTGCCCGAGCGAGCCCCACGAGGCGAACACGCCGCCCGTCGTGGGATGGCGCAGGTAGACGACGTACGGCAGGCCGGCGGCCTTGTGGGCGGTCACGGCCGTGGAGATCTTGACCATCTGCAGGAACGCCAGGGTGCCCTCCTGCATCCGGGTGCCCCCGGAGACCGGTCCGGCGAACAGCGGCAGCCCCTCGGCCGTCGCGCGCTCGACGGCGCGGACCAGCCGCTCCGCCGCGGCGACGCCGATCGAGCCGGCCAGGAACCCGAACTCGCACACCACGATCGCGACCCGCCGGCCACCGAGCAGCGCCTCACCGGTCACGACGGACTCGTCCAGCCCGGTCCTCGCGCGTGCCGCGGCGAGCTCGGCCGCGTACTCGGGGTCGGGCTCCGGCCCGCTGACCGCGTCGTTCCAGGTCCGGAAGCTGCCCGGGTCCACCACCCGCTCGACCAGCTCGAGCGCGCCCAGGCGCGTCATGTCGCCAGCCACCGCCGGATCGCGGCCCCGTGCTGGTCCAGCGTCGGCGGCGCCGCGTGGTGCACGGGCTCGGCACCGTCGAAGCGCAGCGGCGGACCGGGCAGCGAGATCGTGCCGAGCGCCGCGTGCTCCACGTCGACGAGCAGCCCCTGCGAGAGCACCTGGTCCCAGGTGTAGACCTCCTCCAGGTTGCGAACCTTGCCCGCCGGCACCCCGATCTCGGCCAGCCGCGCGAGCAGGTCGGCCGAGCGCCACGTCGAGAATGCCGCGTCGACGGCCGCGATCACCGCGTCCCGGTCGGCCACCCGCTGCGGGTTCGTGGACCAGTGCTCGCGGTCCAGGCCGAACACGGGGGCGAACCGGCGCCACAGCCCGTCGCTGCCCACCGAGATCTGTACCGGGCCGTCGGCGCTGGTGAACAGCCCGTAGGGGCAGATCGACGGGTGGTGCTGACCGGTCTGGCGCGGGATCTCCCCGGCGACCGTGTAGCGGGTGCCCTGGAAGGCATGGACCCCGATGATCGCCGCGAGCAGGCTGGTGCGCACGACACGCCCGCGACCGGTGTGCTCGCGCTCGTGCAGGGCCGCGACGGCGCCGTACGCGCCGTACATCCCCGACAGCAGGTCGGCGATCGGCACACCGACCCGGGTCGGCTCCTGGGGCGACGGCCCGGTCATCGACATCAGGCCGCCCTCGCCCTGCGCGATCTGGTCGTACCCGGCGCGGCCGCCCTCGGGGCCGTCGTGCCCGAACCCGGTGATCGAGAGGATCACCAGGCGCGGGTTCAGGTCGTGCAGGTGCTCGACCGGGAAGCCGAGGCGGTCCAGCACGCCAGGGCGGAAGTTCTCCACGAGCACGTCCGCGCGCCGCACCAGCGCCGTGAGCGTCTCGCGCCCGTCCTCGCTCTTGAGGTCGAGCGCGATCGACTCCTTGTTGCGGTTGCAGGACAGGAAGTACGTCGAGTGCTGCCGGCCGTCGCTGCCCGGCACGAACGGCGGGCCCCAGGAGCGGGTGTCGTCGCCGGTCCCCGGGGCCTCGACCTTGATCACCCGCGCGCCCAGGTCGCCCAGCATCATCGCCGCGTGCGGCCCGGCCAGCGCGCGCGAGAGGTCGACGACGAGCACGCCCGCCAACGGTCCGTTCACAACCAGTCCACCTCCGCCGACGCCGGTCCCCCCGACAGCGTGGCGTACCCCGGCCCGCGGTCGAAGAACGGGGCGTCCGGCGGCCGCTGCGCCCGCATCCGCTCCCGCAGGGCGCCGGTGGCCGGCGCGTCCGCCGCCGGGTCGTCCCCGGGACCGGTGATCACCACGCCGTAGTCACGCTCTGCCGCCGCCCGGGACACCTTGCCCCACAGCACGTCGCGCACCACGAGGTCGACGTCCCGCTCCAGCGGGTCGCCCCACCCGCCCCCACCCGTCGTGCGGATGCGGATCACCGTTCCGGCCGGGACGAACTCGGCGTCGACGAGCGCGTCGACCTCGTGCTCGCCGGGCCCGCCCGGGTCGACCGTGACCTGGAACGGGCGCCCGGCCCGGCCGCCGCGCACCCCCCAGCAGGCCAGGATCGAGCGGTCCGCGATCGACATGAAGTGCGCGTCGCGGCGCATCCGGATGTGCTTCTCGTAGCCCAGGCCGCCGCGGAACCGCCCGGCGCCCCCGGAGTCGACGGCCAGTCCCAGCCGCTCGACCACGAACGGGAAGCGCGCCTCGGTGAACTCGGTGGGCAGGTTCCGCGAGTCCGGCACCACGTGGATGGTGTCCTCGCCGTCGGCGTAGTAGCGCCCGCCGGAGCCGCCGCCGAGCACCTCGCGCATGAGATAGGGCTCGCCGTGGTCGTCGGTGCCGTAGACCCCGGTGTAGCGGATCGTCTCCTGGTCGGCCGGCATCCGGCCGTCGACGGCCTTGGCGACGACGCCCGCCAGCACGCCCAGCAGCCGCAGGATCACGAAGGTGCGGGCGTTGGTCGGTGCCGGGAAGACCGGCGTGAGCAGCGTGCCGGGCGGCGGGAAGCGCATCTCGATCAGGTCGACGACGCCCTCGTTGACGTCCAGTTCCGCCATCCGCTCCGGGGTGTCCGCGAG
>SCQZ01000145.1 GCA_004299665.1 Jatrophihabitans sp. | reverse complement strand
CCCAGTTCTTGGTCACCTGCACGGACGCGCAGGTGCTCGGCACGTTGAGCGCGACAGGGACGATCCAGTCGGCCAGGGACGAGGTGTCCTCCGGCGAACTCGAGGACCGCACGTTCAGCACGCCGTAGTTGCCGCTGCAGCCCGCAGCGCCGAACAGCTTGGTGAGGTCGACCCCGACCTCGGCGAACGTCCCCGTGGCCAGCACGTCTCCCGACAGGTTGGTGACCGGACCCTGGTTCACCTGGCCTGTGAAGCCGAGCAGCGAGCCCAGCGACTGCCACGCCGATCCGGTCCAACTGTCGGCGCCGACGAGCGAGATCGTGTTCGAGCCGGTCTGGTTGATCGTCAACCGCAGGTCACGCGCCGTGCGGTCCGGGACGGGCCCGAGGCTGTTCGCCTTCTGGTTGAGTTCCACGTGGTAGGCGACGGAACCGGTGTTGGCGGCCCGTTCGAAGCCGAAGAACGCGTAGACGTCCTTCTGGTAGGTCGTGGTGTAGGCGTACACGTTGCCGATGTCGGTCTTGTCCGGTGCCACCCCGGAACCGGCGATCTGGGCGGCGGTCCAGGGCCAGTTGCTCTCCTTGGAGCCGCCCGTGAACTGGGTGGTGTCCTTGTAACCGTCGTTATCGACGGGCTGCCCACCGACGTTGGCCCAGTCGAGGTCACCGGACGTGTTGACGCACAGGTTGCCGTCGATCTCGAAGTTCGGCCCCACGAGTTGCGTGTTCCAGCCCGCGTCGCAGGTGGGCGCCGCGTGGGCCACCGGCCCCGAGGCCAGCACGGACCCGGAGAGGATCACCGCGGCCAGCGCCGCGACCGGGCGCCGGACCCGCTGCCACTTGGGCGTGCGAGGGTCACCCCTGCGTCCCGTCGCTCGCGAATTCCGACGTGCCCGCAACGACAGCATCCACGACATGGCAGTGCCCCCAAGCCCCCGCGATGCGGTTCCCCAACCGCACCGGTACGGATCCGCGCGCCAGGTCCCCGTCGACCGGGCGGTTTCGCGAGTCCGCAGATCATGTATAGCTGTTTCACAGCCTGATCCGTGTCGGCCGATCGACCGACATCACGGCGCCGTAGGTGCGGATACCGCCACACACCGGCCTAACCGTCCACGTGCCGCGGCCGCCCCGGTGCCGGGGAGGAATCGCCGCAGCGCGATGTCCGAAAACCGCCAGCGATGATCCCGTGCCCGGTGCAGACTGGGGCTGTGCTCCTCCCCGACGCCGACACCTGCTACCGCGCGGTGCAGGGCCGCGACGCGCGCTTCGACGGCTGGTTCTTCACCGCGGTGCGCACCACGGGCATCTACTGCCGACCCTCCTGCCCGGCCGTCACGCCACGGCGCGAGAACGTCACCTTCCACCCCAGCGCCGCCGCGGCGCAGCGGGCCGGCTTTCGCGCCTGCCGCCGCTGCCGCCCGGACGCCACACCCGGATCCCCGGACTGGGATGTGCGCGGGGACCTCGCCGGCCGCGCGTTGCGCCTGATCGGGGACGGCGTCGTCGACCGCGACGGCGTGGACGGGCTGGCCCGGCGGCTGGGCTACTCCGCCCGACAGGTCCACCGCACGCTGGTCGCCGAGGTGGGAGCCGGGCCGATCGCCCTCGCCCGCGCCCAGCGCGCCCAGGCGGCGCGGGTCCTGCTGGAGAACACCGCGTTGCCGGCGGCCGACGTCGCCTTCGCGGCCGGCTTCGCGAGCGTCCGGCAGTTCAACGACACGGTGCGTGCGGTGTTCGCGACGACACCGTCCGCGCTGCGCGCGCCGGCGCAGCGGCACCCGCCGGCGGAGCCGGGGACGCTGCTGCTGCGGCTGCCGTACCGCGCGCCGATGGATGCCGCCGCGACCCTGGAGTTCCTCGGCACGCGGGCCGTCGGCGGGGTCGAGGCGTGGGACGGCACCGGGTTGACCCGTGTCCTCGCTGCACCGCACGGCCCCGCGCTCGTCGCACTGTCCCCCGGCGGCGACCGGGTGCTGTGCCGGGTCCGGCTCACCGACCTGCGCGACCTGACCACGGTCACCGCGCGCGTGCGGCGGCTGCTGGATCTCGACGCGGACCCGGTGACGGTCGACGCGCACCTGTCGCGCAATCGCACCCTGGCCCGGCTGGTCCGCAAGCGCGGCGGGCTGCGGATGCCCGGCTGCGCCGACGGTTTCGAGATGGCGCTGCGGGCGGTGCTCGGCCAGCAGATCTCGGTGGCCCGGGCCCGGACCCTGCTCGGCCAGGTCGCCGCGCGGTACGGCCGGGGCGCGTTCGCCGGCGAACCGTGGCTGGTATTCCCCGCCCCCGAGGCGCTCGCCGACGTCGGGCGGCTGCCGATGCCGGCCGCGCGCACCCGCTGCGTGCGCGCCGTCGCCCGCGCCTTCGCCGACGGCACGCTGACGCTGGACCCGGGCGCCGACCGTGACGAGCAGAGCGCCGCCCTCCTCGCGCTGCCCGGCATCGGGCCGTGGACGGCCGGCTACCTGCGGATGCGCGCGCTCGGCGACCCGGACGTGCTGCTCGCCACCGATCTCGGCGTCCGGCACGCCGCCGCGGCCGCCGGGCTCGACCTCGCCGACGGGCGCCCGGAGTTCGCCCCGTGGCGCAGCTACCTCACCGCCCACCTGTGGGCCTCCCTGGAGGAAGGTTGGACCTCATGAAGTACCGCCATCTCGACTCCCCGCTCGGCGCGCTGCTGCTCACGCGTGACGATCGGGGCCTGGCCGGCCTGTACCTGCCGACGGGCCGGCGCCCGAAGCAGGTCTCGGCGTCCTGGACCCGCGACGACGGTGCGTTCGCCGACGTCGCCGCCCAGCTCGGCGAGTACTTCGCCGGCAGGCGGCACGAGTTCGACCTGCCGCTGTCGCCGCACGGCTCGGCCTTCCAGTTGCGGGTCTGGCAGGCACTGCGCGCCATCGAGTACGGGCAGACGACGACCTACGGCGCGATCGCCCGCAGCCTGGGCATCCCGGCCGGCCCGCGGGCCGTCGGCCTGGCGAACGGGCAGAACCCGATCTCGATCATCGTCCCGTGCCACCGCGTGATCGGCGCGGACGGCTCGCTCACCGGGTACGGCGGCGGCCTGCCGGCCAAGCAGTGGCTGCTCTCCCACGAGGCCGCCCACTCGGGGCTGTTCGCGGGGGCGTGAACCGGATCGGCCGGCCGGACCGTCCAGTGCGTATGAGACCGCGGCGCGCGGTGCTGGTCCTGGCACTGTTCGCGGCCGGCTGCGGGCAGGCGTTGCCGGCCGCCCCGCCGCCGCACCCCGGCACCATCGCCGGGATCGTGCTGTCCGCGCCCACCTGCCCGGTGGAGCGGATCGGCTCACCGTGCCCGCCGCGGCCGGTGCCGGGGGCACAGGTCGAGGTGTTCGCGGCGGACGGCGGGCGGCGCGCGCGGGCCAGCGCCGACCCGGACGGCCGGTTCCGCGTCACGGTGCCCGCCGGACGCTACCGGGTCACGGCCACGAACACCGGCGCGCTGCGCACCAGCGCCGAGGCGCAGGTGAGCGTCGCCTCCGGCGCGACGGCCACGGTCCGGCTGGTCGTCGACAGCGGGATCCGATGATCAGTTGAACTCGTTCTGCGCGGCCTCCAGACCGGAGCAGAGCACCGCCTCGACGGCGTCGGCCGCGCGGTCGACCAGGTACGCCAGGTCCGTGCGCTCGGCCGCGGTGAACTCCCGCAGCACGTAGTCGGCAGCATCCATCTGCCCCGGCGGGCGGCCGATGCCGAAGCGCACGCGGGCGTACTCCTTCGAACCCAGCGCCGCGGACGCCGACCGCAGCCCGTTGTGCCCGCCGTCCCCGCCGCCGCGCTTGAGCCGCAGCGCGCCGTACGGCAGGTCCAGGTCGTCGTGGACGACCGTGAGCCGCTCGACGGGAATCTTGTAGAAGCGGGAGACGGAGACGATCGGCCCGCCCGAGGTGTTCATGAACGACGTCGGCTTGGCCAGCACGACCGGGACACCGGCCAGGCGCCCCTCCAGTACCTGCGCGGTACCGCGATGGGCCTTGAAGCGGCCGCCGAGGCGTCCGGCGAGCAGGTCCAGCACCAGGAAGCCCGCGTTGTGGCGGGTCCCGGCGTAGCGCGGTCCCGGGTTCCCCAGCCCGACGACGAGGTGCCGCTCCGGCGTCGGGGCGGGCACCGGCGCCTACTCGGCGGGCTCGGCCGGCGCGCCCGCCTCGGCGGGCTCGGCCGCGGCCCCGGTGACGGCCTCGGCACCCTCGCCCTCGACGTCGGCGGCGGTCGGCGCCTCGCCCACCACCAGCAGCACCTGCTCCGGGTCGCTGAGCAGCGCCACACCGGCCGGGAGCGTCAGGGCACCGGCCGTGACGTGCGAACCGATCGCGAGGCCCTCGATCGAGA
>SCQZ01000144.1 GCA_004299665.1 Jatrophihabitans sp. | reverse complement strand
CCGCGGACGGCTCAACGTGCTCGCGAACATCGTCGGCAAGCCGTACGCGAAGATCTTCAACGAGTTCGAGGGCAACATCGACCCGAGCACCGCCCAGGGCTCCGGCGACGTCAAGTACCACCTCGGCGACGACGGGACCTTCACCACCCCGGACGGCACGACCATCGCGGTCTCGCTCACGGCGAACCCGTCGCACCTCGAGGCGGTCGACCCGGTGCTCGAGGGCATCGTGCGCGCCAAGCAGGATCTGCTCGACAAGGGCGAGGACGGCTTCACCGTGCTCCCCCTGCTCATGCACGGCGATGCGGCCTTCGCCGGGCAGGGCGTGGTCGCCGAGACGCTCAACCTCTCGCAACTGCGCGGCTACCGCACCGGCGGGACGGTGCATGTGGTGGTGAACAACCAGGTCGGCTTCACGACCTCGCCGTCCGCCTCGCGCTCGAGCCTGTACTGCACCGACATCGCGCGCATGATCGCCGCGCCCATCTTCCACGTGAACGGCGACGACCCCGAGGCCTGCGTGCGGGTCGCCAAGCTCGCGGTGCGCTACCGCCGGGAGTTCAAGAAGGACGTCGTCATCGACATGGTCTGCTACCGGCGACGCGGCCACAACGAGGCAGACAACCCGTCGTTCACGCAGCCGCTGATGTACGACATCATCGACAACAAGCGCAGCGTCCGCAAGCTCTACACCGAGGCGCTGGTGGGTCGCGGGGACATCACCCTCGAGGACGCCGAGGCCGCGCTGAAGGACTTCCAGGCCCAGCTCGAGAAGGTGTTCGTCGAGACACGCAACGCCTCGGGCACGGCCGCGCCCGAGCGGCAGATCGAGCACGTCACCCCGTCGCAGCAGGTGATCACCGCCGTCCGGATCGACGTGATCAAGCAGATTGCCGATGCCTACGCGAACCCGCCCGAGGGCTTCACGATGCACCCGCGATTGCGCCCGCAGATCGAGCGCCGCATCGCGATGGCCAGCACCGGCGCGGTGGACTGGGCGACGGCCGAACTGTTCGCGTTCGGTTCGCTCGCGATGCAGGGGCGCGCCGTCCGCGTGACGGGGCAGGACACCCGGCGTGGCACCTTCACCCAGCGGCACGCCACGCTGATCGACCGCGTGACCGGCGCCGAGTACACGCCGCTGCGCAGCCTGGACGAGGGTCAGGCGCCGTTCTGGATCTACGACTCGCTGCTGTCCGAGTACGCCGCGATGGGCTTCGAGTACGGCTACTCGGTCGTGCGCGACGACGCGTTGGTCTGCTGGGAGGCGCAGTTCGGCGACTTCGCCGACGGCGCACAGACGATCATCGACGAGTTCATCGCCTCCGGCGAGGCCAAGTGGGGGCAGCGCTCGGCGGTGACGCTGCTGCTCCCCCACGGCTACGAGGGCCAGGGACCGGACCACTCGTCGGGCCGCCCCGAGCGGTTCT
Source organism: Jatrophihabitans sp. (assembly GCA_004299665.1). Classification (GTDB taxonomy): domain Bacteria; phylum Actinomycetota; class Actinomycetes; order Mycobacteriales; family Jatrophihabitantaceae; genus FW021-bin43. The sequence continues at coordinate 1,897 of SCQZ01000144.1, read as the reverse complement.
TGCAGTTGGCGGCCGAGAACAACATGACGGTCGCGATGTGCTCGTCCCCCGCGAACTACTTCCACCTGCTGCGCCGCCAGGGCCTCAACTGGGTGCGCCGTCCCCTGATCGCCTTCACCCCCAAGTCACTGCTGCGCCTCAAGGCCGCCACCAGCGAACTCGACGAGTTCACGAACGGCACCTTCGAGCCGGTGCTGGCCGACCGGGTCGCCGACCCCGGCCAGGTCCGCCGGGTGCTGCTGTGCAGCGGCAAGGTCTACTACGACCTGGCGCACGAACGCGAGCAGGTCGGCCGCACCGACGTCGCGATCGTGCGGGTCGAGCAGTTGTACCCGCTGCCCGCCGAGGCCATCCGCGCGGTGCTCGACCGCTACCCGCACGCCGAACTCGTGTGGGTGCAGGAGGAGCCGGCCAACCAGGGTGCGTGGCCGTTCATGGCGCTGAACCTCCCCGAGCACCTGGCCGGCAGGGCCTTGCTGCGGGTGTCGCGGCGCGCGTCCGCCTCGCCGGCGGTCGGGTCGCACAGCGTGCACGAGCGCCAGCAGCACGAGGTCGTCGCCGCCGCGTTCGCCTGACGGACGCGCCGGGCCGCCGTGGCACATTAGCGGGCATGTACTTCACCGATCGGGGAATCGAGGAGCTCGCGGACCGGCGCGGCGAGGAGTCGGTCAGCCTGGAGTGGCTGTCGGCGCGGTTGCAGACGTTCGTCGATCTGTACCCGGAGTTCGAGACGGCCGTCGACCGCCTCGCCACCTGGCTGGCCCGCGAGGAGGACGATCCGGAGTAGGCGCGGTGTCGAAGATCGGCATGAACAGCTGCGCCAGCGGGCCGATCCCGAGCGCGAAGGCCACCGTGCCCACGCCGACGGTGCCGCCGAGCAGCCAGCCGACGCCGAGCACCGTGAGCTCGATGCCGGTGCGGGTGAGCCGGATCGAGCGCCCCGTCCGGCGCGCCAGGCCGGTCATCAGCCCGTCCCGCGGCCCGGGGCCGAAGTGCGCGCCGATGTACATCCCGGTCTCGAGGCCGCACAGCACGATGCCCACGACCATGGCGCCCACACGCCAGCCCCACGAAACCAGGTGGGGCAGCCACTGCAGGTTCAGGTTCATCGACACGCCGATCAGCACGACGTTGCTGAGCGTGCCGAGCCCCGGCCACTGACGTAGCGGCACCCACAGCAACAGGACGGCGGCGCCCACGAGGATCACGACGGTGCCGATCGCCAGCCCGGCACGCCGCGCCAGTCCCTGGTGGAAGACGTCCCACGGGTCCAGCCCGAGCCGCGCCCGGACCAGGAGCGCGCCGGAGACGCCGTAGATCCACAGGCCGACGTACAGCTGGGCGAGCCGACGGGCGAGGCGCATCCCGCCACTGTCGCATCCGGATCGGACCATTGCACGGTCCAATTCGATCCGTATGGCTGGCTGGACCGGGCCATTGCTGCCATGATGGTGGCCATGACCGCGGTATCCCGGATCGGCGGGCGGGCGCTGGCCGCCCTCCTGCCCGACCTGCGCGCCCTCCCCGGACCGGTGTACGTCGCGCTGCGCGACGCCGTCACCGCGCTCGTGCTCGACGGGCGGGTGGCCAGCGAGGTGCGACTGCCCTCCGAGCGGGAACTCGCCGCGGCGCTCGACCTGTCCCGGGCCACGGTCACGGCGGCGTACGACGCACTGCGCGCGGACGGCTTCCTGGCCAGCCGCACCGGGTCAGGCAGCTACGTGACCATCCCGGCCGGGGCGCGGGCGCGCACCTCCCCCGCCCGGTGGCTGACCGCCTCCGGGACCGACCTGATCGACCTGTCGTGCGCGACCCTGCCCGCCCCGCCGGACGTCCTCGAGCCGGCCCTGGCCGCGGCGGCCGGGGCGCTGCCGGCGTACGCCCGCGCCGACGGCTA
>SCQZ01000143.1 GCA_004299665.1 Jatrophihabitans sp. | reverse complement strand
GTGATCGCCATCGCCGCCCACCGCTTGTCGAAGCGGGCGAGTTGCTCGTCGTTCGCGACGGAGGCGATCGCGGCGTTGCCCAGGCCCTGGCGGGGCATCGAGAGCACCATCGCGACGTCCCCCCAGCAGGCCTCGATGATCGAGAGCACGCCGGACATGTTGGTGCCGTTGCGGTTGGTGCGGTCGTCGCCCGCCTCGCGGCGCACGCCGCGCGCACCGGTGCTCGCCTCGCCGGACGCGTTCATGCCGTCGACCAGGGAGGCGAGCATGTCGAGTTCCTTCGGGTACTCGTGCTCGGCGACGTCGTACTTGCGGGAGATGGGGCGGAAGATCTCGTTCGCCACCTGGCGCGACTGGTTGATGATCATGCCGAACTTCTTCGGCACCTCGAGATTGATGGCCATCAGACCATCACCACCCCTTCCATCACGCCCGCGGCGCGCAGGTCGCGGTACCAGCGCTCGACCGGGTGCTCCTTGACGTAGCCGTGCCCGCCGAGCAACTGCACGCCGTCGCTGCCGATCCGCATGCCGTACTCGGCGGTCAGCCTGCGGGCCAGCGCGGCCTCCCGCGCGTACGGCATGCCCTGCTCGGCGCGGCCGGCCGCCCGCAGCGTGACCAGTCGCGCGCCCTCCAGTTCGGTGCCGATGTCGGCGACCTTGAACGCGACCGCCTGCCGGTTGCTGATGGGCTCGCCGAAGGCGTGGCGCTCGTTGACGTACGGGATGACGTAGTCGAGAACCGCCCTGCCGGTGCCGAGCGCGAGCGCGGCCCAGCCGAGACGGCCCAGCCGGATGCAGGCACGGTAGTCCTGCGCGGTGCCCAGCAGCGCCGTCCCCGGCAGCGTCACGCCCTCCAGGACCAGCCGCGCCATCGATGCGGCGCGCAGCCCCATCGCCGGCTCGGACTCGACGCGCACGCCCGCCGTCCCGGACTCGACCAGGAACAGCCGCGGCTCGCCGTCGAGCATCGCGGCGACCACGAACAGTTCCGCGTCGTGTGCCCGGGGCACGAGCGACTTGACGCCGTCGACGATGAAGCCCGGGCCCGACGCGCGCGCGGTGGTCCGCAGCGTGAACGGGTCGAAGAGCACGTGCGGCTCCAGCACCGCCAGCGCCGCCGCCGGAACCTGGCCCCCGCCGGCCACTCCCCCGGAGGGGGGACCCCCGGTGCGACCGTCGGGGGGACCCGCACTGCCCACGAAGGCGGGCAGGTAGGTCTGCTGCTGGCCCTCGTCGCCCCACAGCACCAGCGCGGTGCTCACGGCGGCGGGGGCGAGGCAGGCGACGGCCAGCCCCATGTCACCGTGCGCGAGGGCCTCGCCGACCAGGACACCGGTCGTCGCCGACCGCTCGCCACCCATGCCGCCGAGATCCTCCGGTATCCCCAGTTGGGTGATGCCCAGTTCGCCCGCGGCGCGGGCGAGGACCGCGGCCGGCGCCGCGCAGTCGGAGTCGGCCTGCGCCGCCGCCGGGCGCAGCAGGTCGGCGGCGAACGCGCCCGTCGCCTCGACGATCATCGCCTGCTCGTCGGTGGGGGTCAGGTCGAACAGCTCGCGCCGGACGGCGGGCACCGGCCGGGATCCGCCGCCGCGCCCGACAACGGTGGCGAAGGTACGGTTTGCCGCACCGACGGCGCGGAACCCGGACTTGGCGGCCTGGTAGACGGCCCGCTCGGCGGGCCTGCGCAGCTTGAGGCGATCGATGATCGGCAGGCCGGCGACGCGGTTCAGGGCGGCCAGGCCCAGCCCCATCGCGTCGCGCCCGTTCGTGCTACGGCTGGCCATCGGCACACTCCAGGTTCGTGGGACACGCTGTCCCGGATACTAAGTTACCTGTCGGTAGCTTGCCCGCCCAACGTGCCGGCGGTCACCGCGAACCGCCGTGTTCTCGACGGTTCGCGGGCCCTCGTTCACGACGCGCGTACAGGAAGCGCTCAGCGGGAACGAACCTCGTGTGGGCTACGTTGTGTCCTGAGAGAAGCACCCCCACGACAGGAGCGGACCACCCCGATGGCTGAGAACCCCGTCATCCGGAACTTCGGCAAGGCATCGGGCGTCTCGACGCCCACGGCCGTCGACCTGCAGAAGATGTACGACCAGCCGGCGTACGCCGGGCCGCGTCCGGGCCAGCGCTTCATGAGCCTGGACGACGTCGTCCAGCGCACCGGCGCGATGCTCGCCGTGATTCTCGCCGCGGGCGCGATCTCCTGGACGATGACCGGTGACGGCAGCAAGGCCGCGCTGCCGCTGCTGTTCGTCGGGCTGTTCGGCGGCCTGGCGCTCGGCCTCTACATCGCCTTCACCATGAAGGCGAACGCCGTCACCTCGCTGGTGTACGCGGCGTTCGAGGGGTTGTTCCTCGGCGCGATCAGCAAGGTCTTCAACCACATGTACCCGGGCATCGTCATCCAGGCGATCACGGGGACGCTGATGGTGGCCCTCGGCATGCTGTTCGTCTACAAGATCGGCGCGATCCGGGTGACACCGAAGTTCACCCGCGTCGTCGTCGGGGCCACGATCGGCGTCCTCGGGCTGATGGTGATCAACATGATCGCCTACCTGTTCAGCCCGACCGGCCTCGGGCTGCGCAGCGGCGGCGCGCTGGCGATCATCTTCAGCCTGGTGTGCATCGGCATCGCCGCGATGAACCTGGTCATGGACTTCGACATGATCGAGAAGGGCATCCGCAACGGGGCCGACCAGAAGTTCGCCTGGTATGCCTCGTTCGGGC
>SCQZ01000142.1 GCA_004299665.1 Jatrophihabitans sp. | reverse complement strand
CTCAGACCTTCGCCGGCTCCGCGGGCGCCTGGTCCGCGGGCTCGTCGCCCATGGACACCACGCGCCGCTTGGAGACGATCACGGCGGCCGCGATGATCAGGAACGAAACCACCGCGATGATCGTGCGCGCAGCGGCGGAGGAGTCCGCGCCGATGCTGTACTTGACGATCGCCGGGGCGATCAGCACCGCCACCAGGTTCATGACCTTGATCAGCGGGTTGATCGCGGGGCCCGCCGTGTCCTTGAACGGGTCGCCCACGGTGTCGCCGATCACGGTCGCGGCATGCGCGTCGCTGCCCTTGCCGCCGTGGTGGCCGTCCTCGACCAGCTTCTTCGCGTTGTCCCACGCGCCGCCGGAGTTGGCCAGGAAGACCGCCATCAGCATGCCCGCGGCGATCGCCCCGACGAGGTAGCCGGCGAGCGGCGCCACCCCGAGCGCGAAGCCGATGCAGACCGGAGCGAAGATCGCCAGCAGGCCGGGGGTGGCCAGTTCACGCAGCGAGTCGCGGGTGCAGATGTCCACGGCCTTGCTGTAGTCGGGCTTCTCGGTGAAGTCCATGATCCCCGGGTGGCGGCGGAACTGGTCGCGCACCTCGTAGACCACCCGCCCGGCGGCGCGCCCCACCGCGCTGATCGCCAGGCCGCTGAACAGGAACACCACCGCGGCACCGATCATCACGCCGACGAGGTTGTTGGGCTGGGTCAGGTCGTACAGGAACGCATAGTTGGTCCCGGCCTGATCGATGTGCTCTCCGGCCTTGGCCAGTGCCTGGGCGATCGCGTTGCCGTACGAGCCGAACAGCGCGGTCGCGGCGAGCACCGCCGTCGCGATCGCGATCCCCTTGGTGATCGCCTTCGTGGTGTTGCCGACCGCGTCCAGGTCGGTCAGCACTCGAGCGCCCTTCTCGTCCATCTCGCCGCTCATCTCGGCCACGCCCTGCGCGTTGTCGCTGACCGGTCCGAAGGTGTCCATCATGACGATCACGCCGACGGTGGTGAGCAGGCCCGTCCCGGCCAGCGCGACGGCGAACAGCGCCACGACGATCGAACCGCTGCCGAGCAGGAACGAGCAGAACACGGCGATGGCGACGATGATCGCGGTGTAGACACCGGACTCGAGGCCCAACGAGACGCCCGAGAGGATCACGGTGGCAGCCCCGGTGAGGGAGGTCCTCGCGACCTCGATCGTCGGCTTGCGGATGGTGTCGGTGAAGTACCCCGTGAGCTGCTGGATGATCACGGCCAGCACGACGCCGATGAGCACTGCCACGAAGGCGATGACGGCCGGGTTCCCCTTGTTGGCGAACGCGCTGCCGAAGTCGGCGAACTTGCGCGGCAGGAACGTGAAGCACACGATGGCGACCAGGACCAGCGACACCGCCGCGGCGATGAAGAAGCTGCGATTGATCGGCACCAGGCCGTTGCGGTCGGACGCGCGCAGCCGCGTGGTGAGGATGCCGACCACGGCGCTGATCACGCCGACCCCGCCGATGACCAGCGGCAGGACCAGGCCCTTCGCGCCGAACGCGATCTGCCCCATGATCAGCGACGCCACCAGCATCACCGCGTAGGACTCGAACAGGTCCGCGGCCATGCCGGCGCAGTCGCCGACGTTGTCACCGACGTTGTCGGCGATGGTCGCCGCGTTGCGCGGGTCGTCCTCGGGGATGCCGGCCTCGACCTTGCCCACGAGGTCCGCCCCCACGTCCGCGGCCTTGGTGAAGATGCCGCCGCCGACACGCATGAACATCGCCAGCAGCGAGCCTCCGAAGCCGAAGCCCTCCAGCACGGTCGGGGCGTTCTGGTCGAAGATCAGCAGCACGATCGTCGCGCCGAGCAACCCGAGCCCCACCGTGAGCATGCCGACGATGCCGCCGGTGCGGATCGCCACCCGGAAGCCGCCCTGTCCGCCGTTGCGCGCGGCGGCGGCCACCCGTACGTTCGCCCGGGTCGCCATCGTCATGCCGACGTATCCGACGGTCGCGGAGAATGCCGCGCCGATCAGGAAGAAGATCGCGCGCCCGACCCGGACCCCGGTGCCGCCCTCGTTGACCGGCAGCAGCAACAGCAGGA
>SCQZ01000141.1 GCA_004299665.1 Jatrophihabitans sp. | reverse complement strand
TCTCGCTGCTCGGGCCGCGAGTGTTCTGGCCGTCGCGAGGGTGGCAGCGGGCACCGCAGAACCGGACCTACCGCCGGGCGGGGGCGCTGGTCGCCCGGCATCCGGCCCGGGTCGCGCTCGCCTCGGGCGCCGCGCTGCTGGCGCTCGCCGCGGGCGCGCTTTTCTACAGCGCCGACTACGACAGCATCAACCAGTTGCCGGCGAGCGCCGGTGCGCGCACCGCCTTCGACCAGGTGCGGGCCTCGTTCCCGGCCGGCGCGATCACCCCGACCAGCGTGTACGTCACCGGAGACGGGCCGGTCGACCGGGCCAAGATCGCGACGCTGGTCGCCGGTCACGAACGGCCCGAGGGGGTCGCGCAGGTGGCCGCGCCGCAGTACAGCCCCGACGGGCGCACCGCGCGGATCGACGTCGTGCTCGCGGCGAACCCGTACTCGACGCAGGCGCTCGATCTCGTCGAGGGGCCGATCCGCGCCGCGGCACACACCTCCGGCGCCGGCGAACGCATCCTGGTGGGTGGGCAGACCGCGGCCGCCGCCGACGTCCGGGCAGCCACGAACCGCGACTACGCCGTCGTCTTCCCGGTTGCCGCGATCGTCATCGGGCTGCTGCTCGCGTGGCTGCTGCGCAGCCTCGTCGCACCTCTGTACCTACTCGGGTCGGTGTTGCTCGGCTACGGGGCAACCCTCGGCGTGGCCGTCGGAGCGTTCCAGGGGCTGTTCGGTCAGCCGGGGCTCAAGTCGATCCTGCCGGTGATCCTCTATCTGTTCGTGGTGGCCGTCGGCACCGACTACAGCATCTTGATGACGGCACGGCTGCGCGAAGCGGCGCTGGACGGGCACCCGCCGCGGACGGCAGCGGCGCTCGCCGTCGAACGCGCCGGCCCCGCCGTCGCCGCCGCCGGGATCATCCTGGCGGGCACGTTCACGGCGCTGCTGCTCACCGGTATCGCCTCCCTCATGCAGATCGGCTTCGCGGTGTCCGCCGGCATCCTGATCACCTCGCTCGTCATGGCTACGCTGCTGGTACCCGGCCTCACCGCGCTGTTGGGCCGCCACGCCTGGTGGCCCGGACACCGCATCCGGACCGGTCCCGACAGCGAGCAACCGCCGGCACCGGTGACGTCCCGGGGAAGGAGCGGCCCAGGTGGCGCGCCAGAGCGTTGAGGTCCACCCGGCACCGGGGCGGCGCGCCGACGCGATCCGTAACGAGGCCGCGATCATCGACGCCGCGATGCGCGTGCTCGCGGATCGGCCCGCCGCGAGCATGGGCGAGATCGCCGAGGCGTCCGGTCTCGGCCGCGCGACCCTCTACCGCCACTTCCGCACCCGCGGCGAACTGCTCGCAGCGATCCAGCAGCATGCGCTCGCGGCCGCGGGGCAGGCGATCGCCGCCTGCCGCCTTGCCACACACCCCGCCCGCACCGCGCTCGTTCACGCCGTCGAGGCGCTGATCGGGGTCGGGGACCGCTATCGCGTCCTGGGGCGCGAGATCACGCTCAGCACCCGGATGTTCGAGCAGCAGCACGGCGTGGCCCGGCCGCTGCTCGCCACCATCCGGCGCGGCCAGCGCACCGGCGACCTGCGGCGGGACCTGCCCGCACCGTGGGTACTCGCCTCGATGGGGAACCTGCTGGTGCTCGCGCTGCGCGAGATCGGCGCCGGACGGCTCGAGCCCGCCGCCGCCACCCGGCTGGTCACCACCACCTTGCTGGACGGCATCGCCCGCGACGGGGCAGGCGCCGGTGCTCACCCGCCGGTCGTTCCGGACAAGGTCCGCGCCACGATCCGGCGGCCCTCGTCGAGGAAGCCGCGCGAACGGTAGTAGCCGAGCAGGTGTGTCACGTCCCGGCCGTTGGGCGCGAGCACGACCTCCAGCAGCGTCGCCGATCGCACCCGGGCCCACCGTGCCGCGTCCTCGATGAGGGCCGAGCCGGTGCCGTTGCCGCGCTGCGCCGGTACGACGTAGAGGTCCTGCAGTTCCGCGACCAGCCCCGACTCCAGGACGAACGCCGTCGTCGTGAGCGCGAAACCGTGGACCGGACCGCCGCGCGAGCCGTTGGTCGCGACGACGAGGTGGGCGTTGTCGGCACGCAGCAGGACCTCGAGGTTGTGCCTCAGTTCACCGGTCGCCGTCGCGAACCCGTCCTCGTCGTAGAAGGCGCGGGCCAGACCGACGAGCACGTCGAGGTCATCGAGCGTCGCGCCCCGGACCCGTACCACGACCGGACCCTACTGCCCGGCCGCCGGCCGGGGTCGCCACCGACCACCGTGGACGGCGAAGGTCCCCGTCCCGTGGGTCACAAGCCTCTGACCGCCACGCACGGGCCGGCGCCACGGTTGGTGCGGGCCGGGCACCACCGGTCGTGGTGGCGGTGCGGGACGGGTGTACCGATCAGGAGGGGTGAGGACATGAGCGTGCTGGTGACGGCAGCGACCAAGTACGGGGCGACCGGGGAGATCGCGCAGGCGATCGCCACCGCGCTGACCGAGCGCGGCGTGACGGCCGTGCTGCTGCCACCGCAGCAGGTGACGGCGCTGGAGGGCTACGAGGCGTTCGTGCTGGGCAGCGCCGTGTACACCGGGCACTGGCTGCCCGAGGCGATGGCGTTGGTGCAGCGCGGCGCCGGGTCGTGGGCGGGCCGTCCGGTGTGGTTGTTCTCCAGCGGACCGGTCGGCGACCCCGGCAAGGCGCTGACCAAGAAGATGGGCGTGGATCCGGTGGACCTGCCGAAGATCCGGGCGGCGACCGGCGCCCGCGAGCACCGCATGTTTCCCGGCAAGCTGGACCGCAAGAACCTGTCGTTCGGGCAGCGGGCGGGGCTGGCGCTCTTCCGCAGCATGCAGGGCGACTTCCGCGACTGGGACGCGATCCGCGACTGGTCGGCCGGCATCGCCGACGTGCTGCACCAGGCGCCCGCGCGCTGACCCGAGCCGGTGGGCCGCAGGTCGCGTCCGGACCCGCGTCAGCGCCCGGCGGGACGCGTTCCGCGGGCCAGCGTACGCACCACGGCTGCGAGGCCGAGCGCGACCAACCCGGCCGACCCGGTGCGCAACCGTCGGTGGGCGCTTGCCGTGAGCGGTTCGGGCGGTGGGTACCCGATCCGGGCGATGGTCGCCGACGTCCATCCCATCCACCACCCGCCGCAGACGATCTGGAGTTCGTGCCGGGCCTGCTCATCGAGGCGGCGCCGCGCCAGCAGGAGGATCGCGGCCCACACCGCGGCGCACCCGACGCTGTAGCCGGTGTAGGTGCCCGCTGCGGGCCTGGCGGCAGATCCCACGCTCACCACCGTTCCTCCCGCGACGCCGGTAGGCAAGGGCGCTGGCTCGGTCGGAAGGACCGACGACGGTACGTGCAGGCGGCAGCACCGGCGCCGCACGGCGGATGGCGCGACACGGCGCTCCCCGCAGGGATACCCCCGGCCGCCACCGGTCGATACAGTGGCGGCGTGCCCCGGTGGCTGCCCGCGCTGCTGCTCATCCTGGTCGTCGCCGTCGTTCTCGCCGCGATCGACCTGCGCTCTGCCAAGCACCCGCCGAGGGAGCGGGACGCGCACTGGGTCGGGGGCATCTTCTACGTCAACCGCGCCGACGCGCGGATCCTGGTGCCCAAGCGGTACGGACTCGGCTTCGGGCGCACCCTCAACCTCGCGCACCCGGTGTCGTGGCTGGTGCTCGGCGGGCCGCTCGTCATCGCCGTGATCGGCGCGACGAGCAAGACCCACTGAGCCCCGGGGGGCCGCCGCCGGGAATCCGGTGGGGGCCTGGGGTGTTGTCCCGACGTGCAGGTCGAGGTGTGGTCGGACGTCGTGTGCCCGTGGTGCTACCTGGGGCGGACCCACCTGCGGCAGGCGCTGGACTCGCTGGACTTCCGCGACGACGTGCGGGTGACGTACCGCTCCTTCGAACTGGATCCCGGCGCCCCGACCGGGCTGACGACCGCGACGGACGACCTCCTCGCGGCCAAGTACGGCATGACACCGGAGCAGGCCCGACAGGCGCAGCAGCGGATGGAGCAGCGTGCCGCCGCGGAAGGGCTCACCTTCCGCATGGGTCGGTTGCGCAGCGGCAACACCCGGGCGGCACATCGCCTGCTGCACCTGGCGCGCGAGAGCGGCCGGCAGGAGGAGGTCGCCGAGGCGCTGCACCGGGCATACTTCACCGACCAGCGCGACGTCTACGCCCCGGAGTCACTGAGCGCCATCGCGACCGAGGCGGGCCTCGCCGCCGGCGAGGTTCGCGAGGTGCTCGCCGGCGACCGCTACGAGGACGCCGTCGAGGCGGACGAGCGCCTGGCCCGCGAACTCGGTGCGACCGGCGTGCCGTTCTTCGTCGTGGATCGGCGCTTCGGCGTATCCGGCGCGCAGCCGGCGCCCGTGCTCGCCGACGTGCTGCGCCGCGCGCGTGGCCGGATCGTCGCCTGAGCTCGTCGCGGCGGCGGTGTCACCACCGCAGACTGCGGGTGCGCCCCGCGAGCGCGTTGCCGGCACGGCTGCTCGCGATCGCCACCAGGACCGCGGCGACGCCGATCTCGCACAGCACGGTCAGGATCTGGCCGACGTGCAGGATGTGCCGCCCGATCAGGGAACCGATCAGCGAGCCCACCCACCCCAGCACGATGGTCGCGAGGATGCCGATCTGCTGGCGCCCGGGTACGACCAGCCGCCCGAGCCCACCGATGATCGCTCCCACGACGGCGGCGCTGATGATGATCCACAGCGCCCAGCCGGCGACGGCGAGGACGATCACCAGGACGATGAGCGCGAGCACGAGTGCGGCCATCGGTCCACGGTACCCACCGCCGTCGTCGCACCGGTGATCATCGGGTGCCGGGGTGCGCCGGCGGTTAGGCTCTGGGCGAGCCGGTTGCCGAGGAGACCTTCGTGGACAGTAAGACGCTGACCGATCTGATCAGCATCCCGCTGTTCACCGGCGTCATCGGCTACATCACGAACTGGACCGGCGTCCTGATGCTGTTCCGCCCGCTGCGCTTCTACGGCATTAAGGTGCCGGGGCTGCGGCTGGTCTTCCCGCTGCTGCCGCGCCGGGTACGGGTGCTGCCGCTGATCAGCTACACCGGGCGCATCGGGTGGCAGGGGATCGTCCCGTCCCGCGCCGACAAGATGGCCAGCATCGCGGTGGACAAGGGCCTGGGCAAGCTCGGCAGCATCGCCGACTTCTACCGTGAGCTCGAGCCGGACCGCATCGCCGAGCACCTCGCCGCCGTCGCGCAGGCGCAGATCCGCGAGGTGGTGGAGCAGATCATGCTGCAGGAGAACCCGCAGCTGTGGCGCGACCTGCCGCCGGTGGTGCGGGAGGCGGTTCACGCCCGGGTGCGCCAGCAACTCCCCGGCATCGTCAAGACGATCACCGATCGCATCGGGGAGAACGTCGATCAGCTCATCGACGCCAAGCTGATGGTGATCCGCTACTTCGTGCAGCACCCGGAACTGCTCAACGAGCTCTTCCTGATCATGGGGCGCAAGGAACTGCGGTTCATGCAGAACTTCGGCTTCTACTTCGGCTTCCCGATGGGCTTCGTCCTGTTCGGCATCCTGCAGGTCTACCCGCACTGGTGGGTGCTGCCCCTCGGCGGTGTCGTGATCGGCTGGGTCGTCAACTACATCGGCATCGCGGTGATCTTCGAACCGGTCTTCTACCGCGCCTGGGTGCCGTGGCACCAGGGCCTGCTGATCAAGCGCCAGCCCGAGGTCACCGAGC
>SCQZ01000140.1 GCA_004299665.1 Jatrophihabitans sp. | reverse complement strand
CGTGAGCGCGCGCTCGCGTGCCACCAGCGCGGCCAGTTCGCCGGCGGGAATCCGCAGCGCCTCGAGCACGTCGTCGTTGCGCACGAGCACGCCGTCCTCCGACACCGCCGCCACCGCCAGCTCCGGCTGGCGCGGCGCCCCGACCTTGCGCACCAGCACCACGTCCAGCGGTGCGCGCAGGGCGGCGGCGACGACCGCCGCCACCGCGACGCCACCGCGCGGCAGGCCGAGCACGACCGAGTCGTGCAGCACGGTACCGGCGAGGGCCGACGCGAGCCGCTCGCCCGCGTCGACGCGGTCGTCGAACAGCTAGACCATCCGCTGCTGCGGCACCGACTTCGCCACGATCGCCGGGTCGCGAACCACGACGTCGCCGAGTACCTCGTCGATGCGGGCCAGCACGTCGGCCGGGAGCGTGACGCCGACGGCGGCGACGTTGGCGGTGATCTGTTCCGGCCGCGAGGCGCCGACGAGCGCGGCGCTGACGTTCTCGTTCTGCAGCACCCACGCGACGGCGAGGGCCGCCATCGACAGGCCGAGGTCGTCCGCGATCGGCCGCAGCCCCTGGACGCGGGTCAGCACGTCGTCGGCGAGGAAGCGCCTGATGAACGTCGCGCCGCCCTTCTCGTCGGTCGCGCGCGACCCGGCCGGTAGCGCCTCGCCCGGGCGGTACTTGCCGCTGAGCACGCCCTGGGCGATCGGCGACCAGACGATCTGCCCGATGCCGAACTCCCGGCAGGTGGGGACGACCTCGTCCTCGATGACGCGCCAGAGCATCGAGTACTGCGGCTGGCTGGAGACGAGCGGGACGTGCAGGTCCGCCGCCAGCCCCGCGGCGGCGCGGATCTGCTCGGCCGTCCACTCCGAGACCCCGATGTACAGCGCCTTGCCGGCGCGCACGACGTCGGCGAAGGCCAGCATCGTCTCCTCGAGCGGGGTGAACAGGTCGTAGCGGTGGGCCTGGTACAGGTCCACGTAGTCCGTCTGCAGCCGCCGCAGCGAGTTGTCGATGCCCTCGTGGATGTGCTTGCGGGACAGGCCGGTGTCGTTCTTGCCCTTCGGGTCCGGGCCGACGGGCCAGTACACCTTCGTGAAGATCTCCAACGACTCGCGGCGCTGGCCCTTGAGCGCGGCGCCGAGCAGCTCCTCGGCCCGGCCGTTCGCGTACACGTCCGCGGTGTCGAAGGTGGTGATGCCGCAGTCGAGCGCGGTGTGCACGCACTGCGTCGCGACGTCGTTCTCGACCTGCGAGCCGTGCGTGACCCAGTTGCCGTAGGTGATCGCGCTGATCTGCATGCCGGACGAACCGAGGTGGCGGAATTCCATCCGCCCATCCTGCACCGTCGGGTGCGGCGCCGCGGTGCCGGATGGGTGGGCAGCGAGAGTCGGGCGGTTGCCGCGCCCGGTGGCGCTAGGGTCTGGCCTCATGGCCGTGCCGCTCGCCGACGACACCGACCGGACCCTGGTCGCCGCGTTGGGCGCGGACGGCCGGGCGACGCTGAAGACCCTGGCCGGCCTGACCGGCCTGTCGGTCTCGGCGGTGCAGGCGCGAGTGCGCCGGCTCGAGGCGGACGGGGTGATCACCGGCTACCGGGCGCTGGTGGACCCGGAGGCGCTGGGGCTGCCGATGGCCGCCTTCATCGCCGTGACCCCGCTGGACCCGGAGCACGAGTACGACATCCCCGAACGGCTCGCCGAACTGAGCGAGATCGAGGAGTGTCACTCGGTGGCCGGTGAGGACAGCTTCCTG
>SCQZ01000139.1 GCA_004299665.1 Jatrophihabitans sp. | reverse complement strand
CATGTTGTCGATGTCGGTGGGGCCGCCGGTGATCCATTCGTGGATGTGGTGTCTCTCGCACCACTCGGGTGGTTGGTCACAACCCGGGAACGAACATCCGCCGTCTCGGGTGGCGAGGGCTTCGGCTTGTTCGCGGGTGGCCAGGCGCCGGGATCGGCCGTAGCGCATGATGCCGCCGCGGGAGTTGTGCACGACCCACGCCAGGGAGCACTGCCCGGTCATGCGTAGCGCTGTGCTGACGCGGATCTTTTGTCCGAGGCTGGTGAGGGCGTGGCCGGTGCGGGTCTGGAACTGGTCGGCGGTCATGGTGAGGTGGACCGTGACGGGGGAACCGGTCGCGGCGGTGTGCTCGTCGGCCCGTAGCGCCAACGACAGCAGATCCGCGAGTGCGTCGTGGCGGCGCTGGGCGGGGGTACGGGTGTCCCGGTCCTCGGGCCGGTCGGTGGCCGCCGCGCCGGTGCCGTCGAGGGTGTCGTGACCGTCGAGGGTGTCGTGACCGTCGGGGGTGGTGTCGGGGCGGGGTTTGCTGCGGGTGGCGAGCCAGGCGTCGAGCATCGCGGTGGTCGGCACGTCCAGCAGCCCGCTCAACCGCCCCCAACCATCCCGGCGGCGGGTCAGGCTCAGGTGCCGGCGCGGGTCGGGGGTGCCGTCGTCGGGTTCGGCGCCGTCGGGGTCGGCGGCGTCGACCAGGGCGGTCGCGACCCGGGCCAGTTCGGTCGGGTTCAAGGCGCGGGCGGCGTCGATGAGGATCCGCTCGGAGGCGTCCAGGTCCGCCACCGACAGCTGTGCCGGGAGTTCCCGGAACGCGCCCAGCATCACCTGCACATGCCCGTCGGAGAGCAACCCGTCGCGCCGCGCCGCCGCGACCCGGCCCCGCACCGGCGGCAGCGGTTCACCGGTCAGGGCGCGCCGCTGCCCGAGGGCCTCGGCCTCCCGCGCCCGCGCCAGCGCCACCCCCGGCGACAGGCGGCACACCCGCGCCAAGAACCCCGCCGGGCTACGCGCCAGCATCCGGTCCGCCACCTGCCGCGACCCCACCTCGGACAGCACCGCCCAGTCCCGGGTCTGCAACTGCCGCTCGGTCGCCTCCAACTCCTGCACCACCTCGACCAGCTCACCCTCGGGCAGCCCCGCCAACTCCCCGCCGCCCAGGCACTTGAGCAGGTCCGCCACCGCGACCTGCACCGCGGCCACCGCATCGAACACCACCCCCGAACCCATGTACGAAATGCTAGACACCCGGTACGACAATTCCGACAGACGATGCCTAATTCGAAGGTCGCAGTGAGTTGGCAGCGGTGGGTGGCGCGGGGGTCGCTGGGCACTGATGACGGCCGAGGCTATGCGGCGAGCTCGAGGATCAATGTCTGCGGTGGACAGTTGTCGCCCGGCGATGGCCCCGGGCCCGGCGGTGGGCAGTCGTATGCAGCTGTGTCGCGTTGCGTGGGTGACTCGAGCGGCGGCGTTGATCAATTGGGCCCGGAGGGTCGCGGTGGCGAGTGGCGCATCTGCGTGCATGTCGGTCTGAAGCTGATCCAGGTCTGGAAGGCGTTGCGCGTGGCCGGTGTCGCGGCCGGGGGCGTAAGCAGTCGAGATGGTTGGCCGGCGCCGTGGGACATACGTGAAGCACGCCACCGCCTTCGCTCATCGGGTTCGAACATCCGGCGCTGGTATGTAGCGCCGGGCGCAATCCCTCGAACCTGGCTAACCGCGCAACAGCGGGAGCAGCAACCGGGTTGTGACCTCGTAGCCGTCGGGCCACTCACTCGCCCGCGGCCCGGCGACGTTCAGGGTCGGTTCGCCCGGCAGCGCGCGGAGCCAGTCGGCGATCGCCCGGCGCGGCCCGCACGTCACCAGCAGCGGACGGCCGAGCCTGCGTGCCGTCGCGACCGTGAACTCGGTGCCCGCCGAGGCGACGGCGGGGTCGCATATCACCAACGTCGCATCGCTGTCCCGGACGTTCCACTCGGTCCGCTGCGACACATCCGTGGATGGTGTCTCACGAAGGTGCGGGTACCGCACGCGCACGTCGGGCAGGTCCTCGCTGTGGCCTCCGAGCGGGCACCAGCCACCGTACGGAATGCCGCACGCCACAGCGGCGTCGACGGCACCGCGGTCCACGCCGCTCTGCCCGCCACAGACGATCCGCGCGACCAGCATGCCGCCATCCCAGCGCGAGGGTGGGGCCGCGTCCAGCCTCACCGCACCTCCGGGGTAGCGCGCTCGCTCGCCTTCCGGGCGCGCGGTGTGCGTCGATGCACTGATGGCGCCTACCGGACAGGTGGCGAGCGGACTCCGGCAGTGATCGCCGCATCTGCCAGACTTCGCAGCCGTGGCAACCGCGGGACAGTGGCTCGAGGGCGCGCGCCCGCGCACCATGTTCCTGGCCGTCGCGCCGGTGGTCGCCGGTACCGGTGTGGCGGCGGCGGGGGACGGCGCCGACCCCGTGCGCGGGTTGCTGGCGCTGGTCGTGGCCCTCGCGCTGCAGGTCGGCGTCAACTACGCCAACGACTACAGCGACGGGGTCCGAGGCGCCGACGCGGACCGGGTCGGGCCCCCGCGGCTCGTCGGTTCGGGTCTGGCGCGGCCGGAGTCGGTGCAGGCAGCGGCCTGGGGTTGCCTGCTCGTCGCCGCGGCCGCCGGGCTGGCCCTCGCGGCGCTGACGACATGGTGGCTGCTCGTCCCAGGTGGCGCGGCGATCCTGGCGGCCTGGCTCTACACCGGCGGAGCGCACCCGTACGGCTATCACGCCCTCGGCGAGGTCGCCGTCTTCGTGTTCTTCGGCCTGGTCGCGGTGGGCGGTACCGCGTACGTCCAGTCCCGGCACCTGGACGCGCTCACGGTCGTCGCCGCGGTCCCGCTCGGGCTGCTCGCCGTCGCCGTGCTCGTGGTGAACAACCTGCGCGACATCCCGGGGGACGCGCGTGCGGGCAAGCGCACCCTGGCGGTCGTGCTCGGCGACGCCCGTACCCGCGACCTGTTCGTCGCCTGCACGACGCTGCCGTTCCTGGCGCCGCTGGCGATCACGGCGGCGTACGGGCACGTCGCCGCGTTGCTGGCGCTGCTGGCGCTGCCGCTCGCCGGGGTCGCGCTGCTGCCGGTGCGCCGCGGTGCGACCGGGGCCGACCTGATCCCCGTGCTGCGGCTGAGCGGGCAGCTAGCCCTGACGTTCGCGCTGCTGCTGGCGCTCGGGCTTGCTCTGGGACACTGAGCGACGTGAGGGCCGAGCGACATCTGGTGGAGCGAGCATGAGCGCCGAGCGACATCTGGTGGAGCGAGCATGAGGGCCGAGCGACATCTGGTGGAGCGAGCATGACGGCCGAGCGACATCTGGTGGAGCGAGCGTGACCGTCGCGGTCCGCGTCATCCCCTGCCTGGACGTCGACGCGGGCCGGGTGGTCAAGGGCGTCCACTTCGCCGGGCTGCGCGACGCGGGCGACCCGGTCGAGCTCGCCCGTCGGTACGGCGAGCAGGGCGCGGACGAGCTCACCTTCTTGGACATCAGCGCGTCGGCGTCCGGGCGGCAGACCACCTACGAGACCGTGCGCAGGACCGCCGAGGAGGTCTTCATCCCGCTCACCGTCGGGGGCGGGGTGCGCACCGTCGCGGACGTGGACGCGCTGCTGCGTGCGGGCGCCGACAAGGTCGCCGTCAACACCGCCGCCATCGACCGGCCCGAGTTGATCGACCAGATCGCGCAGCGGTTCGGCCGCCAGGTGCTGGTCCTGTCGGCCGACGTGCGGCGCGGTCCCGGCACGGCGAGCGGCTTCGAGGTGACCACCCACGGCGGGCGGCGAGGTACCGGCATCGACGCGCTGGCGTGGATCGTCGAGGCGTGCGAGCGTGGTGCGGGGGAGGTCCTGCTCAACTCGATGGACGCCGACGGCACCCGCGACGGATACGACCTGCCCCTGATCGAACAGGTCCGCAGGGCGGTCACGGTCCCGCTCATCGCCAGCGGCGGCGCGGGGCGGGCGGCGGACTTCCCGCCGGCGGTCGCCGCGGGTGCCGACGCGGTGCTGGCCGCCAGCGTCTTCCACTTCGGCGAGGTGACGATCGCCGATGTCAAGGCCGCACTGCGGGCCGCGGGAATGACCGTGCGCGAGCCGGTCACGCCGCTCGGCGAGCGCGGTCCGGCCGAGTAACGGCAAACCGTGACTTCACGCCGGAAAAGGCTCATCATGAACGCCATGAGTGCCCCCGCCGCCGCGCCGCGCGCCACACCGGCGGACCCGCCGTCGACGCCCTCACGCGCCGGGAGCCGCGCCGAGCCCCCGCTGGAGACCTCGCCGGTCGTCCTGGGCGGCGTGTGCGCCGGGATCGCCCCGCTGCCCTTCCTGGTCGTGTACGCGGTGCTGTTCATCGCGCACGCCCTGCACCCGGTCGGCCCGCCGGACATCACCGCCACCCGCACCGGCGAACTGGTGGCCGGGGTCGTCGCGGCCGTCGCGTTCGTCCTGCTGGCCTGGAGCGTGCTCGCGTACCTGAATCACGCCCGGCGCTGGCCGTTCCTGATCCTGCAGTTCGCCGCACTGGTGACCGCGGTCGTCTTCCTGGGCAACAGCACCACCGGCGGGCCGGTGGTCTCGGCCGTGCTGGCCGTCGCGGCGGCGATCGCGATCGTGCTCGCCGTGCTCCCCGCGTCCGCGATTCACGTGGGCAGCCCGGTCGGGCGCGGGCGCCGAGCGCGCCGTCTTCCTCACTGATTCACAGTATCTCCCTACGGTTTACCCATGCGGTCGGCTCAGGATGGGTACAGCACGGGCATGACGATCACACAGGGAGCCGCAATGACCGCAACACTTTCCCGCTCGGCCTCCGGTGCCACCGCTGCGACCAAGCGCCGCGTGCTCGTGGTGGACGACGAGGACAACGTCACCCATCTGGTCTCCTCCGCCTTGCGGATCGAGGGCTTCGACACCGTGATCGCCGACAGCGGTACCGCGGCACTCACCAAGGTGGCCGAGACCGACCCCGACCTGATCGTGCTCGACGTGATGATGCCGGGCATGGACGGTCTCGGGGTGCTGCAGAACCTGCGTGCGTCGGGGTCGCAGGTGCCGGTGATCTTCCTGACCGCGCGGGACGCCGCGAGCGACCGCATCGGCGGCCTGCGGGCCGGCGCCGACGACTACGTCGTCAAGCCGTTCAGCGTCGAGGAACTGCTGGCCCGGGTCCACGCGGTGCTGCGGCGCTCGGCGCCCGAGGACGCCCGCGAAGGCGTGCTGCGCCTGGCGGACCTGGAACTGGACGAGAACAGCCACGAGGTCACCCGGGGCGGCGTCGAGGTGCACCTGACGGCCACCGAGTTCGAACTGCTGCGCTACCTGATGCGCAACGAGCGCGTCGTGCTCAGCAAGGCGCAGATCCTCGACCGCGTCTGGAAGTACGACTTCCAGGGCCAGTCGAACATCGTCGAGCTCTACATCGGCTACCTGCGCAAGAAGGTCGACAACGTCGAGCCGAAGCTCATCCACACCGTGCGCGGCGCCGGCTACGTCATCAAGGCCCCCCGCGTCTGACGCGGCGCCGGCGACGCCCTTCCGCCGGGCGACGGGTGTGACACCATCGCGCCGTGACTGATGCGCGGCGCTGGAGGATCTTTCCGCGCAGTCTGGCGGCGCGGCTCGTCGTCGGCGTGGTCGGGCTCGTCCTCGTCCTCGTGCTCGCCACGGGCATCGGTACCTACCTGTCGCTGAGTTCCTTCCTGTACTCGCGCGTCGACCAGCAGCTGCAGACGACGGCCTGCTGCCCGTCCTCCATCGAGCAGCTGTTCTCCAGCTCCGACACCGCGTCGTCGGTCGGCGTCCAGGCAC
The DNA here is from genome assembly GCA_004299665.1 of Jatrophihabitans sp. Classification (GTDB taxonomy): domain Bacteria; phylum Actinomycetota; class Actinomycetes; order Mycobacteriales; family Jatrophihabitantaceae; genus FW021-bin43. The sequence continues at coordinate 7,581 of SCQZ01000139.1, read as the reverse complement.
CGACGTTCGTGTGGGTGGTCGCGCTCGACGAGGCGGGCAACGTCCTGGTCGACCCACCGCCGAGCAACACGGTCAAGCCCATGCAACTGGACGCAGCGGACCGCCGGATGCTGGCGGCGCGCACCGCGGCCGGCCCGCAGCAGGTCTCCACCGTCGACGGGCAGGTGTTGCGCGTGACGACGGTGCGCGACGTGCGGGTGCTCACGCCGCTGGGTGTCGAGGCGGGCATCGTGGTGATCGGGCTGTCCACGGACGAGGTCGACCGCACCCTGCGGCGACTGCTCGAGCTGGAGTTGCTGATCGGGGCGTCCGCCGTCACCCTCACCCTCGTGGCGACGACCTGGGGGGTGCGCATCAGCCTGAGACGGCTGCATCGCGTCACCCGGACCGCGCAGGAGGTCGCCGCCGAACTCTCGCCCTCGGGGGCCGGGCTGGAGCGCCGGGTGGAGGTCAGCGAGTCCGAGACCGAGGTGGGGCAGCTCGCCACCTCCATGAACACGCTGCTGTCCGCCGTCGGCACGCAGTTCCAGGCGCGGCTGGACAGCGAGCGCCGGATGCGCCAGTTCCTGGCCGACGCCTCCCACGAGCTGCGCACGCCGCTGACCTCCATCCGCGGCTTCGCCGAACTGGCCCGCATCCAACGGGGCCTGGACGGCGGGGCCGAGGTCGGCGACAACCTCGAACGCATCGAGTCCGAGGGCACCCGCATGTCGCGGCTGGTCGACGACCTGCTCACCCTCGCCCGCACCGACCAGAACCCCGAGAGCGAGGTTCCGGAGTGGGAGGTGGTCGACGTCGTGGCGCTCGTGTCGGATGTCGTGGCCGGCGCGCAGGCCGCCTTCCCCGATCGCGGCATCGACGCCTCCGTCGCGGGCGAGGTGCTCGTGCGCGGCGATGCCGACCAGTTGCTGCGGGTGATCCGCAACCTGGTCAACAACGCCGCCACCCACACCGAGGGCTCCATCCGCGTGACGGCGCACCGCGACGGCGATTTCGTCCAGATCCAGGTAGCCGACCAGGGCCCCGGCCTGCCGCCGGAGGAGGCGGTGCACGTCTTCGAGCGCTTCTGGCGGGCCGACAAGGCGCGCAGCCGCGCCCGCGGAGGCAGCGGGCTGGGGATGGCCATCGTCGCGTCGATCGTGGTGCGCCACGGCGGCACGGTGCACTTCGCGAGCACCGTCGAGTCCGGCAGCACGGTGACGGTGCGACTGCCCGCCGTCGCCGACTGAGCCGTTCGGCACAATCGACGCGTGCCCCGCGCCTCGAACCTCGACCCCGCCGTCGCCGCCCGCCTGCGTCGCGACGGTGCGGGTCTGGTGGCCGCGGTCGTGCAGCAGTACGACACCGGCGAGGTGCTGATGCTCGCCTGGATGGACGACGAGGCGCTGCACCGCACCCTCACGACCGGCAGGGCCACGTACTGGTCCCGCTCACGCCAGGAGTACTGGGTCAAGGGGGAGACCTCCGGCAACGGGCAGCGGGTCGTGTCCGTCGCCCTGGACTGCGACGGTGACACGGTGCTGGTGAAGGTCGACCAGACCGGTGTGGCCTGCCACACCGGTGCCCGGACCTGCTTCGACGGGCAGGTGCTGCTGGAATGATCACCCGCGCCGACCTCGACGCGCTGGCCGCCACGCACCGGCTCGTCCCGATCACCCGCACGCTGTTCGCCGACGCCGAGACGCCGGTGGGCGTGTACCGCAAGCTGGCGGCAGGTCGCGCCGGGACGTTCCTGCTGGAGTCGGCCGAGCCGGGCGCGTCGTTCTCGCGCTGGTCGTTCGTCGGGGTGAACGCCGTGGCCTCGCTCTCCGTGCGCGACGGACGCGCCGTGTGGGACGGCAGCGTCCCGGCCGGCGTGCCTCGCGAGGGCAATCCGCTGGAGGTCCTCGGTGCCGCCTGGCGGGCGCTGAGCGCACCGCGGCTGCCCGGGCTGCCGCCACTGACCGGCGGCTTCGTCGGCTACCTCGGCTACGACGTCGTGCGCTGGATCGAGCGCCTTCCCGAACTCGCCGAGGACGACCTCGGGCTGCCGCCCCTGACGATGCTGCTGGTCACCGACCTGGCCGCGGTCGACCACCACGAGTGCACCGTCGTGCTGGTCGCCAACGCGCTGCTGCGGCCGGACATGGCCGGTGCCGACCTCGACGCCGCGTGGGAGGACGCCCAGGCGCGCCTGGACGCGATGCAGGAGGCGCTGGCCACCCCCGCGCCGGCCACCGTGGCGGCGGTGTCCGCGGCGCCGCCGGCCGCGGCGACCTCGCGGACCCCGGCGGGCAGGTACGAACCGGCCGTCGAGTGGGCCCTGGAGGCCGTCCGCGCCGGCGAGGTGTTCCAGATCCAGGTGGGGCAGCGGTACTCGGTCACCACCGCGGCCGACCCGTTCGACGTGTACCGGGTGCTGCGCACGCTGAACCCCTCGCCGTACATGTACTTCCTGCGCACCGCCGAGGTCGACATCGTCGGCTGCAGCCCGGAGGCACTGGTCACCGTGCACGGCGAGCGTGCCGTGCTGCACCCGATCGCGGGCACCCGCCGCCGCGGCGAGACCGCCGAGCAGGACGCCGCGCTGGCGGCGGAACTCGTCGCCGACCCGAAGGAGCAGGCCGAACACGTGATGCTCGTCGACCTTGCGCGCAACGACCTGGGGCGGGTCTCGCGGCCGGGTTCGGTCGTCGTCGTCGAGTTCGGCGCCGTCGAGCGGTACAGCCACGTCTGGCACATCGTCTCGACCGTCGAGTCGGTCGTCGCGGAGGGCAGGGACGCCTTCGACGTGCTGCTCGCCACGTTCCCGGCCGGCACGCTGACCGGGGCGCCGAAGGTGCGCGCGATGGAGTTGATCGACCAACTCGAACCGGTGCGCCGCGGCGTCTACGGAGGTGCCGTCGGCTACCTGGACTCCGCCGGTGACCTGGACATGGCGATCGCGATCCGCACCGCCGTCATGCGCGCGGGGATCGCGCACGTGCAGGCCTCGGCGGGCATCGTCGCCGACAGCATCCCGTCCCACGAGGCGCAGGAGACGCGCAACAAGGCCCGCGCGGTCCTGCAGGCGATCGCGACCGCGGAGACGTTGCGGCCGGTGGCCCCTGCCGCAAGCGGCGGTGAGCGGCGATGACCAGCCGCATGCAGTTCGCCCTGGCGCTGCTGGCGGACGTCGTCGGCGCGGGCGGCGCCCTGCTGATCGCGACACGGCCCTGGCAGCAGGTGACGCTCGCGCGCCAGCATCCCTTCGGCAACGAGGTGCTCGGGCTGAGCGGCCGCACCCTCGACGCGGCCCCGACCGCGCTCGCACTGGTCGCGCTCGCCGGAGTGGTGGCCGTGCTGGCGACGAAGGGCGTGTGGCGGCGTCAGGTGGGCGCGATCGTCGCCCTCGCCGGGGCGGGACTCGTCTGGCGCTCGCTGGACGGCCTGGCCGTCCTGTCCGACGGCGGCGCGCGTCCGTTGCTGCCGCAGGCACGTGGGGACGCGGGCGCCATCGTCTCGGTCACCGTGAACCCGGCCTGGCCGGCGCTGTCGGCCGCGTGCGGCGCGCTGGTCCTCGTGGCCGGGCTGGCGGTCGCGGTGCGGGGCCATCGGTGGGCCGGGATGTCCGCGCGCTACGAGGCGCCGGTGAACCCCGACGAGGCTGCCGCGCGCGCGAACGCCTCGTTGTGGCAGGCACTCGATCGCGGCGACGACCCCACTGGTTAGTCTCAGTGCTGTGGGCAGTGTGCTGGACGAGATCGTCGCCGGTGTACGGCAGGACGTCGCCGCACGTGAGTCGGCCCTCCCGCTGGCCGAGGTCAAGGCGCGCGCGGCCGACGCCGCGCCCGCGCGGGACGCGCTCGCGGCGCTGCGCGCACCCGGCGTGGGCGTGATCGCGGAGGTCAAGCGGCGCAGCCCGTCGGCCGGCGCGCTCGCGTCGATCGACGACCCGGCCCGTCTCGCGCGCGACTACCAGTCCGGGGGCGCCCGGATGATCAGCGTCCTCACCGAACAGCGCCGCTTCGGCGGCTCGCTGGAGGACCTGGACGCGGTCCGGGCCGCCGTCACCATCCCGGTGCTGCGCAAGGACTTCATCGTGGGCAGCTACCAGGTGCACGAGGCGCGCGCCCACGGTGCGGACTGCGTGCTGCTCATCGTGGCCGCCCTCGAACAGAACACCCTGGTCGGCCTGCGCGAGCGCATCGAGTCGCTCGGCATGACGGCGCTGGTCGAGGTCCACACCGAGGACGAGGCGTCCCGCGCGGTCGACGCGGGCGCGCGGGTGATCGGTGTGAACGCCCGCAACCTGCGCACGCTCGCCGTCGACCGCGGGACCTTCGAACGGATCGCGCCGGGCCTGCCCAGCGCCGTGGTGAAGATCGCCGAGTCAGGCGTGCGCGGCCCACTCGACCTGATCGAGTACGCCGCCGGTGGAGCCGACGCGGTGCTGGTCGGCGAGAGCCTGGTGACCCAGCCCGACCCGAAGCACGCCCTCGCCGAACTCGTCACGGCCGGCGCGCACCCCGCCACCCCTCGCGCAGCGCGCTGAGCCGCCCGCACCGCTGCCGTAGGCTTCGCAGATGGTCGACGTGAGCGCGGTCCGGGACGGCCGGCAACTCGCCGTCCCCGACGAGACGGGTCACTTCGGCAGCTACGGCGGGCGGTTCGTGCCCGAGGCGCTGGTCGCCGCGATCGACGAGCTGACCGAAGCCTTCCACCAGACCTGGGACGATCCGTCCTTTCGCGGCGAGTTGGCACGGCTGCTCCGCGACTACACCGGCCGGCCGTCGGCGCTGACCGACGCGCCGCGCTTCGGCGAGCACGCCGGCGGAGCACGGATCCTGCTCAAGCGCGAGGACCTCAACCACACCGGCTCACACAAGATCAACAACGTGCTGGGGCAGGCGCTGCTGACCCGGCACATCGGCAAGAAGCGGGTGATCGCCGAGACCGGCGCCGGGCAGCACGGCGTCGCCACCGCGACGGCGGCGGCTCTGATGGGGCTGGACTGCACCGTGTACATGGGCGAGCAGGACACCCGGCGGCAGGCGCTGAACGTTGCGCGGATGCGGCTGCTCGGCGCCGAGGTCGTCCCGGTGACCACGGGCTCGCGCACCCTCAAGGACGCGATCAACGAGGCGATGCGCGACTGGGTCGCGAACGTCGGGACGACGAACTACGTGTTCGGCACGGTCGCCGGCCCGCACCCGTTCCCGCTGATGGTGCGCCAGTACCAGCGCGTCATCGGCGAGGAGGCGCGGGCCCAGGTGCTCGAGCGCGTGGGCCGGTTGCCGGACGTGGTCGCGGCCTGCGTGGGCGGCGGCTCCAACGCGATGGGGATCTTCACCGCGTTCATCCCGGACCGGGGCGTGCGGCTGGTCGGCTTCGAGGCCGGCGGGGACGGGATCGGGACCGGCCGGCACGCGGCGACGATCACCGGCGGCTCGCCGGGCGTGCTGCACGGCGCCCGCTCCTACCTGCTGCAGGACGAGAACGGCCAGACGATCGAGTCCCACTCGATCTCGGCGGGCCTGGACTACCCCGGCGTCGGCCCGGAGCACGCCTGGCTGCACGACACCGGGCGGGCCGAGTACCGCCCGATCACCGACGCCGAGGCGATGGCGGCCTTCGCGCTGCTGTCGCGCACCGAGGGCATCATCCCGGCCATCGAGTCGGCCCACGCCCTGGCGGGGGCGCTCGACCTGGGGCGCGAACTCGGCGCGCAGATGTCGCAGCCGCCGGTGATCCTCGTCTGCCTGTCCGGCCGCGGCGACAAGGACGTCGAGACGGCCTCGCGATACTTCGGGATCAGCTCGTGAGTCACGCCACGACATCGCCGCGCGATTCCGCGCGGAGTTCGATGGTGGTGCGATGACCGCGCTGTCGGACGCGCTCGCGAAGGCGCGCGCCGAGGACCGGGCCGCACTGATCGGGTACCTGCCGGTCGGCTACCCGTCCGTCGAGGTCTCGATCGAGGCGATGCGCGCGCTGGTCGCCGGTGGCTGCGACGTCGTCGAGGTCGGCGCCCCGTACAGCGACCCGGTCATGGACGGCCCGACCATCCAGGCGGCCGCGGAGCCGGCGGTGCGGGCCGGTGTCGGGCTGCGCGACACGCTGCGCGCGGTGTCGGCCGTCGCGGACGCCGGTGGCGCGGCTGTGGTCATGTCGTACTGGAACCCGGTCGAGCACTACGGCGTCGCGCGCTTCGCGGCCGACCTCGCCGCCGCCGGCGGGTCCGGGCTCGTGACCCCGGACCTGATCCCCGACGAGGCGGGCGACTGGCTGGCGGCCAGCGACGCCCACGGCCTGGACCGCGTGTTCCTGGTGGCGCCATCCTCCACCGACGCGCGGATCGCCTCGACGGCGCGGGCATCGCGAGGGTTCCTCTACGCGGCGGCCGTCATGGGGGTCACCGGCGCGCGCGACGCGGTCGGGGACGCCGCGGCGGTCCTGGTCCGGCGGGTGCGCGCCATCGCGCCGCAGATCCCGGTGTGCGTCGGACTCGGCGTGTCCGACGGCGCGCAGGCGGCGCAGGTCGCCTCCTTCGCCGACGGCGTCATCGTCGGCTCCGCGCTGGTGCGCAGGATGCTCGACTCGCCGGACGCCGCCGGCGTCGCGGGGGTGCGGGCGCTGGCCGAGGAACTCGCGGCGGGCGTCGCCTCACGCCGCCGGTGACCGGCTCCGCCCCCGAGCCGTCCTCACGCGGGGCGTGACGCGGGCAGTCCGGGCTCGAGCAGCAGCTTGCCGGTGCTGGCGCGACCCTCCAGTGCCCGGTACGCGTCGGCCGCGTCCTCCAGCGCGTACCGCCCACCGATCGCCACGTCGAGCGTGCCGTCGGCGATCGAGGCGAACACGTCGCCGGCCCGCCGGCGCAACTCCTGCGGGGTCGCGGTGTAGTGGGCGAGCGTCGGGCGGGTGACGAACAGCGACCCGCCCCGGTTGAGCCGCTGCAGGTCGAACGGCGGCACCTGGCCGCTGGCTGCGCCGAACAGCACCAGCATCCCGCGCCGCCGCAGCGAGTCCAGCGACGCGTCGAAGGTCGCCCTGCCCACGCCGTCGTAGACCACGTCGACACCGCCGCCGCTGACCTCGCGCACCGCGGCGGCGAGGTCCCCGCCCCGGTCGTAGCGGATCACCGCGTCCGCCCCGCGCGCGGCGGCGATCCGCTCCTTCTCGGCGGTGCCGACCGTCGCGACGACGAAGGCGCCTTTCGCCTTGGCGAGTTGCACGACCAGTTGGCCGACCCCGCCCGCCGCCGCGTGGATCAGCAACCTCGTGCCCTCGCCCACGGGATAGGTGGAGGTGAGCAGGTATTGCGCCGTCATCCCCTGCAGCATGGCCGCGGCCGCCGTCTCGGCCGCGATCGCGTCGGGGACGGCGACGACGCCCGCCGCGGGTGCGGTGCATCGCGTGGCGTGGCTGCCGATCGCGTCGGCGCTCGCCACGGTGTCGCCGACCCGCACGTCCGTCACACCGTCGCCGACCGCGAACACCGTCCCGGCACATTCCATGCCCAGTACGAACGGTGTCGTGATCGCGTAGACGCCCTCGCGCTGGTAGACGTCGATGAAGTTCACGCCCGACGCCGCGACCTCGATCGCCACCCCACCGGGGCCG
>SCQZ01000138.1 GCA_004299665.1 Jatrophihabitans sp. | reverse complement strand
GAGAGCGATCGTCGTCGCCGGGCGATCTGGGGTCTGAGCGTGCTCGCGTTCGTCGCGGTGATCCTGGTCAGCCTGCTGATCCTCCTGGGGGGTGGGGGCAAGGGCGGCCCGGCAAGTCCCCTCGGCAACGGCACCCCCACCGGCCCGGCCGTCACCTACGAGTCCGGCGGCCGCCACACCTCGCCGGCCCCGTCGTCACCGGCGGTGACGCCCCCGAGCACCTCGGCCGCGACCTCGGTCCCGGCCCGTACCGGCAACCCGTGCGGGGGCCAGCCGTCCTGTCTGGTCGACGGCGACGGCGGGGCGCTGGCGGCCCTGAACGTCTTTCGCGCCGAGCACAGTCTCCCGCCGGTTCCCGGCGGCGTGTCGAGCGACGCCCAGACCTGCGCGCTGAACCAGGGCAGCGGCTCCACGTGCGTGCCGCACTACGCCTGGACCGGTGTCGCGACCCAGGACGGCACCGCCGCGATCGCCAAGATCGCCCAGTTCGGCTCGGCGTGGATGCTGGCCCCGGGCATCCAGCGCATCGACGTCGGATGGGCCTACGTCAACGGGCAGTACCAGTGCGTGCTGCTCAAGTCGCCCTGACACCGCCCGCGGCGCAGTGGGCGCGGCCCACCGGTGCCGGGCGCCCACGGTGAAGTCGTGCCCCCACAGGCTGACGGCGGTGCTCTCGCGGGCCACCCAGGTCTCGTCGGCGACCCGGCGTCCCTCGCAGCCGAACTCGAGGTCGAAGCCGCCCGGCGTGCGCATGTAGAACGAGAGCATCAGGTCGTTGACGTGCCGCCCGAGCGTCGCGGACATCGGGACCCTGCGGCGCAGGGCGCGGTCCAGGCACAGCCCCACGTCGTCGGCGGTCTCGACCTCGATCATCAGGTGCACGATCCCGGACGGCGTGGGCATGGGCAGGAACGCGAGGCTGTGGTGGCGGGGGTTGCAGCCGAGGAAGCGCAACCAGACGGTCCGGTCCCGCGGCACGGCGCCCGGATCCCCCTCGCGCGGGGGGACCGCAGCCGCCGGCAGGCGCATCGAGTCCCGCAGTCGCAAGCCCAGCACGTCCCGGTAGAAGCGCAGCGTCGCGCCGTCGTCGCCCACCTCGCCGGGGCACGAGAGCACCACGTGCCCCAGCCCCTGCTCGCCGGTGACGAACCGGTGGCCGTACGGGCTCACGACGCGGCGGTGCTGCAACGCCACCCCGCAGAACACCTCCTGGCGGGTGCCGTGCGGGTCCTCGAACGTGATCAGCTCCTCGACCCGGCGCTCGGCCCGCTCCTCGTCGCTGCCCTCCCGGTACGGCACCCCGGCACTCGCGAGCCGGTCACGGACGTCGGACACCGCGTCGGCGTCGGCCGCCTCCCAGCCCACCGCGGCCAGTCCGTCACGCTCCCCCGGCACGACGACCAGCCGCGCGGGGAACTCGTCCATGCGCAGGTACAGGGCTCCGGGAACGGTGCCGTCGCCCTCGACCATGCCCAGTACCTTCAGGGCGTACTCACGCCACGCCGCGACGTCGGTCGCCTCGATGCGCAGGTAACCCAGCGAGCGGATCATGTGACCTCCCCTGCCCGGTCGTCCATCGACACCGCGTCAGACTAGAACACGTTCTTGTGAGTGTCGAGGCGCCGGCACGCGCACGAAGCCCCTTCGCTGCTTGCATGATCGTGACAGGTGCGGCAGGGTTTCTGTAACGTGTTCTACATGGTTGAGGGAGTGCGAGGGCCTGCATGAGCGCCACGGTGTCCGCCGCGGACGCGGTCCGCGCGATCGATCGGGGTGTCGCCCCCGACCGGTTCGCGCGGGGTTGGCACTGCCTGGGCCTGGCCGCGCAGTTCGCCGACGGCTCCCCGCACGGCCTGGACGCCTTCGGCACCCGGCTGGTCGTCTTCGCCGACTCGACCGGTCGCCTCAACGTGCTGGACGGCTACTGCCGCCACCTGGGCGCGGACCTGTCCCGGGGCACCGTCACCGGCGACGAGATCGCCTGCCCGTTCCACGACTGGCGCTGGTCCGGCGACGGCCGCTGCGCGCACATCCCGTACGCGGGCCGCGTCCCGCCCCGGGCACGCACCCGGTCCTGGCCGGTGCTCGAGCGCAACGGCCAGCTGTTCGTCTGGAACGACCCCGAGGGCAATGCGCCGATCCCGGATCAGGACATCCCCGAGATCGCCGGCTGTGGCTCCCCGCAGTGGTCCGCCTGGGCCTGGAGGCGGCTGGAGATCGACAACGCGAACTGCCGCGAGATCGTGGACAACGTCGCGGACATGGCGCACTTCTACTACGTGCACTTCGCCTTCCCGACGTACTTCAAGAACGTCTTCGAAGCCCACGTCGCCACCCAGTACCTGGACTCGCGAGGGCGCCCGGACGTCGGCGGCGGGGGCGGGCAGTACGCCGGCGCGGACACCACCTTGCGATCCCAGGCCTCCTACTACGGCCCTTCCTACATGATCAACGATCTGTGGAGCACGATCGGCGGCACGACCGTCGAGTCGGTGCTGGTGAACTGCCACTATCCGGTCACGCCCACCTCCTTCGTGCTGCAATACGGCGTGATGGTCAAGAAGTTGCCGGGGGTCGACGACGCGACGGCCGACAAGATCGCCGGCAGGTTCGCCGCGAGCTTCCAGGTCGGCTTCGAACAGGACGTGGCGATCTGGCAGAACAAGGTCCGCATCGACAACCCGCTGCTGTGCGAGCAGGACGGACCGGTCTACCAGTTGCGGCGCTGGTACCAGCAGTTCTACGTCGACGTGGCGCAGGTGAGCGAACAGATGACGAACCGCTTCGAGTTCGAGGTCGACACCGAGCACGCGGTGCGGGCCTGGGAGCGGGAGGTCGCAGACAACCTGGCCCGCCGCGACGCGGGTGTCCGCACTGCCGTCCCGACGGCGGGTCCGGCGCTATCGTAGGGGCCGTGGCCCTGCGTGAAATCGCTGTGAGCCCGGAGCTGTTCCCGGGCTTTCACGACGTCGCCGTCCTCGGGGTCGGGCGGCGCAGCACCGTGTACCGGGCGGTGGAGGACGGCACCGGCCGGCCGGTGGCGCTCAAGGTCGTCGGTACGGAGGGCGCGACGCCGGCGGCCCTCGAGGCCTTCGCCCGAGAGTCGGCGGTGCTCGCGGCGCTGGGCTCGCACCCGCACATCGTCACGCTCTACCGCACGCTGGCGGTCGCACCACGCCCGATCCTGGTTCTGGAACTGTGCCGCGGCTCGTTCGCGGCACGGCTGCGGCGTGGGCGCATGCCGGTGCCCGAGGCGGTCGCGGCCGTCGTGCGCATCGCCGGGGCGCTGGCGACGGCGCACTCGGCCGGCGTGCTGCACCGCAACGTCTGCCCGGCCACCATCTTGGTCACCGAGTTCGGCGAACCGGCGCTCGCCGACTTCGCGATAGCCCGCCTGCACGACGCCGGCCTGCCGGCCGCCGAACTGCTCGACTACCCCGGCCCGCACGCCGCGCCGGAGGTGCTGCTCGGCCAGCAGGTCGACGAACGCACCGACGTCTACGGCCTGGCCGCGACGCTGTACGAGCTGCTGGCCGGCCGGCCGGCGTTCGGCGAGATGGCCGGCGAACCGGTCGCCGCCACCATCTTGCGGATCCTGCGCGATCCCGCCCGGCCGCTCGCCGGCGTGCCCGTCGAACTGTCCGACGTCGTGGTGTGGGGCATGGCGAAGGAACCGTGCGACCGCCCACCCACCGTGGTCTGGTTCGCCGACGAACTGCGCCGCATCCAGACCCGGCAGCGCTGGGTCCGCACGGACATGCTGGTGCGTACGGCCCGGGTGCCGGTCTCGTCCTCGCGACCGGCGCCGCTGACCCGGATGCCGCCCCAGCGGCCGACCCCGCCTGCGCCGCCGCCCGTGGTCGCGCCGCCGTCGCTGCCCCGCGCGCCGGTGCGGGCGCGACCGGCGCGCG
>SCQZ01000137.1 GCA_004299665.1 Jatrophihabitans sp. | reverse complement strand
CGGTCGGTTCGCGCATCCGGCCGCACGGCCGCTGGCGGTTCGAACTCGCCGGCGAGGCCAACCACGCGGGCACCACCAGGCTCGCCGACCGGCGGGATCCGATGATCACGCTGGCTGCGGTCATCACCGAGGCGCGCCGCGCTGCCGAGAACGCAGGCTGCGTCGCCACGGTCGGGAAGGTGTCGGTCCGACCCAACGGCGTCAACGCCATACCGTCAGCGGTGACGGCTTGGCTCGACGCACGAGGGGACGACCCCGCAGCCGTGGCGTCGATGGTGACGGCCGTGGGCGTAGCGGCCGGGACGGCAGGCGTCGAAGAGTCCTACAGCGGTGCCACCGCGTTCCACACCGCGCTGATCCAGCGCTGTTCCCGGTTGCTCGGTGCGCCCGTGCTCGCCACCGGCGCCGGGCACGACGCCGGGGTGGTCGCGAGCGCAGGCGTGCCGGCCACGATGCTGTTCGTCCGCAACCCGACCGGCGTCTCCCACTCACCGAAGGAGTATGCAGAGGCGGCCGACTGCGAGGCGGGGGTGCGCGCATTGGCCACGGTGGCCGGTGACCTGCTCACCGTGTGATCACGTTCAGTGCTCGACCCGTCCGGTCTTCCCCTCGGCCGGTTGCTCCCCCCCGAACACGGCTCGAGAACTACGCGCCCGGCATTACCGGTTCGGCGCCTCGTGGGCCAGCCGTTCGGTTATCCAGTCGGCGAGTTCGGTGAGCGTGGCGATGGTGATGCCGTGCCCGCCCGGGTGACGGATGGCGCGGGCGACGGCGCCGGCGGGGCCGACGAGGTACTGCCAGGTGGCGTCGAGGAGTTCGCGCGGGATGACGGTGTCCTGTTCGCCTTGGGCGACGAGCACGGGGATGCCCGTGAGGCGGCCGGGCGTGACGGGGACGCCGGCGTCGAACGGCAGCGTCCCGTAGAGGATGGCGGCGCCGGCGTAGCGGGTGGGCTGGTCGAGCAGCAGGCCACCGGCGAACGCGGCGCCGCCGGAGAAGCCGACGAGTATCACGTCGCGCCCGGCGGGGGCGGTGGTGTCGAGCCAGGTGGTGAACCAGTCCATGTTCTGGCGCAGCGAGTGCGGGACGGGGCGGCCGATTCCGCGGTTGGCGAACCAGGCGTAGCCACCGCCCTCGGCGATGGGTGCGCGGACGGCGGCGTAGGCGGCTTGCTGCGGCAGGCGCGCGGCGAGGTCGATGATGTCGCGTTCGCTGGAGCCGCGACCGTGCAGCAGCACGACCAGCGGCGCGGCGTGGTCGCTGCTGCCGGCGGTGAGAACGACGGGCTCGGACGTGTGGATGCTCATGCGGGTCCCCGTGTGCGGAGTCAGGCGACTTGGATGGAACGTTTGGCCAGTCCCATCGCGAAGCCGTCGATGGTGGTGACGGGCGCGGCGGTGGGGTCGGTGGCGGCGCCGAGGGCGACGAACAGCGGGGTGAAGTGCTCGACGGTGGGGTGGGCGAAGGGCATGCCGGGGGCGTGGTCGCGGAAGGCGGCGAGTTCGTCGAGGTCGCCGCGGGCCAGGGCTTCGGCGGCCCATGCGTCGAAGTCGGCGGACCAGCCGGGGACGGGGTGGTGCAGCAGGTTGCGCCAGTCGAGGTAGGGCAGGCCGTGGGTCAGGTAGCCGGAGCCGATGACCAGCACGCCGTTCTCGCGTAGCGGGCGCAGGCGCCGGCCGAGCTCGAGCAGTCGGGCGGGGTCGTGGGTGGGCATGCTCAGTTGCAGCACGGGGATGTCGGCCTGCGGGTACATGATCTTCAGCGGGACCCACGCGCCGTGGTCCAGGCCGCGGCTGCGGTGTTCGTGCAGCGGCTCGGTGTCGGGCAGGAGCCGGGCAAGTTCGCCCGCGAGGTCGCCCGCCGGTGGGGTGTCGTAGCGCATCCGGTAGTACAGCGGGTCGAACCCGCCGAAGTCGTAGACGAGCTCGTCGGGTGCGGTGGCGCTGATGCTCAGCGGCGCCGCCTCCCAGTGTGCGGAGACGATCAGGACCGCCCGGGGGCGGGGCAAGGCCCGCGCCCAGTCGTGCAGCTGGTCCATCCAGTCGGGCATCTCGAACAGCAGCGGCGCGCCGTGGCCCAGGTACAGGCTCGGCAGCGGTCCGTCGCCGGCGGTCCACGGCCGGTGCGGCATGGCCCGGTCGGCCTCCTCGACGCGGCGCAGGTGCGCCGCGAACGGGTGCCCTGCCGGGACGAGCCGGTCGGCGGCCGCGGTGCGGGCCGACCACGGCGCAGCGGGGGTGGTGGGCGGTGTGGTCATGGCGGTGTCCTTACTCCACGACGGCGAAGCCGCCGGTCCAGGAGATCTTCTCGGCGGCCGCGAGGCTGATCTGCAGGAAGCCGAGCGCCTCGAGCTCGCGGGCGCGGCGCAGCGACCCGACATCGAGGGCGCGCAGACCGCCGCTGGCGATCACCCCGGCGAGCAATGCCTTCGCGTCGGCGTCGTCACCGGCGATCAGCACGGTGGTCGGCACGGTGCCGACGGTACCGCCGGCAAGGGTGGCGGCGAAGTTGGTGTTGAACGCCTTCAGTAGGCGCGAGTCGGGCAGCGCCGCGGCGAGTTCGGCGGCGGCGGAG
>SCQZ01000136.1 GCA_004299665.1 Jatrophihabitans sp. | reverse complement strand
AGGCGGTGCTGTTCGACATGGACGGCACGATCGTGGACACCGAGCCGTACTGGATCGAGGCCGAGTACGCGCTGGTCGCCGCGCACGGCGGCGCGTGGAGCGACGCGCACGCCCACGCCCTGGTCGGCAACGCGCTGCTGGCCTCCGCGCAATACCTGCGCGCCCACGGCGGCGTGGAACTGGAGCCCGAGGTCATCGTGGAGCGCCTGATGGACGACGTGCTCGCCGCGACACGACGGCAGATCCCGTGGCGGGACGGCGCGGTCGAACTGATCCGCGCCCTCGGCCGGCGCGACATCCCGTGCGCCCTGGTGACGATGTCGTACGCCCGGCTGGCGGAGGCCGTCGTCCAGTCGCTGCACGCCGGGGCGTTCACCACTGTCGTCACCGGCGACGAGGTCGTCCGCGGCAAGCCCGACCCCGAGGCCTACCTCACCGCGGCCCGCCGCCTCGGTGTCGACCCGCGCCATTGCGTCGCGATCGAGGACTCACCCACCGGCATCGCTGCGGCGGCCGCCGCCGGGTGCGTCGTGGTCGCCGTACCGCACCACGTGCCGGTCCCGCCGGATAGCAACCGGCTCACCGTCGCGTCTCTCGCGGATCTGGACGTCGGCCGCCTGGAGTCGCTGGTGGAAGCGTCGCGGTGAACGACGGACGGTTGGCGGACGTGCTGCCCAGCGCCCTCGCGGCACTGGGCATGGACGGCGTGCAGGACGAGGTGGGAGTCGGTCCCGCGCAGCAGGTCGCAGTGCTCCTGGTGGACGGGCTGGGGTTCCACCTGCTCGCCCGCGCGGCGGAGGCCTCGCCGCTCATCGGCGACGTGCTCGCCGGACGGGCCGGGTCGCTGCGGCAGCTGAGCAGCCCGTTCCCCTCCACCACGCCGACGAGCCTGGTCACGCTGGGTACCGGCGTCGAATCCGGGGCGCACGGGGTCGTCGGCTTCACCTCGATCGTCCCGGGCACGGACCGGGTGCTGACGCACGTCCAGTGGCGCGACGACCCGCCCGTGACGGCCTGGCAGCCGGTGCCGTCGCTGTTCGAGCGCGCCGCCCGGGCCGGGATCAGCAGCGCCGTGGTGGCCCGCGCCATGTTCGCCGGGTCCGGGCTCACCCTCGCCGCGTACGGGGCCGCCCGCTTCGTGGCCGCCGACCGCGGCGACGACGTCGCCGCGGCGATGGTCGAACAACTACGCCTCGGCACCCGGCTGGTCTACGGCTACTACCCGAGCGTGGACACGGCGGCGCATGGCAGCGGCATCGCCTCCGACCACTGGCTGCGCGCGGTCGCCTCGACCCATCGGTTGATCAGCCACGTGGTGCAGCGGCTGCCCGGCGACACCGTGTTCCTCGTCACGGCCGACCACGGCGGACTCGACGTGCCGGCCGGCTCGCGGGTGGACATGTCCGCCGACCCCCGGCTCTGCGCCGGTGTGCGCGTCGTCGCCGGGGAGCCGCGCGTGCGGTACCTGCACACCGTGGACGGTGCCGTCGAGGACGTCCTGGCCACGTGGCGCGGCGTGCTCGGCGATCGCGCCCGGGTGTACTCGCGTGCGCAGGCCATCGCGACCGGCTGGTACGGCACGGTCCCGGACGGGCACGCCCGCCGCATCGGCGACGTCGTCGTCGTGTGCGAGGGCGACACCGCCGTGGTCGCGCCGGGCTGGGACCCGCCGACGGTCACGGCCCTGGTGGCCTTCCACGGCTCGATCACGGCGGCGGAGACGGCGATACCGCTGCTGCGCTTCCCGGCCTGACCGCCCCCGCGTCCTGCGCGGCCGGGCGGTCCTCGGGCAGGGTCGTGAGCGAGACGCCCTCCGGGAACGGGGGCGGCGTCCCTCCGAAGGCGGGGCACAGCGCCTGGTGGTCGCACCAGTCGCACAGCCGGCTCGGCGACGGCGGGAACGTGCGTGTCCGCACCGCCCGTTCGATCGCGGCCCACAGCGCGGTGAGCGTGCGCTCGAAGCGGGCCAGTTCGTCCCCGTCCGGGGCGTAGGTCAGGGTGTCGGTGTCGCTGAGGTACATCAGCCGTAGTTGCCGGGGAACCACCCCTCGCGTGCGCCACAGCACCAGGGCGTAGAACTTCAACTGGAACAGCGCCTTGCCCTCGAACGCCTCGCGCGGCGTGGTGCCGGTCTTGTAGTCGACCACCCGGATGTCCCCGGCGGGGGAGACGTCGATGCGGTCGACGTACCCCCGCAGCCGCACGCCGCCGGTGTCGCACTCGACGAGTTGCTCGCGCGCCTCCGGTTCGAGCCGGCGCGGGTCCTCGAGGGCGAAGTAGTTGGCGAGCAGACCCTCGGTGGAGGTGATCCACTCGGCGAACTGGGCGCCGTCGACGTCCTGCTCGAACAGGCGGGCGCGGTCGGCGTCCTCGGCCAGCAACTCCTGCCATGCGCCGGGGACCATGTCCCGTGCCGCGGCGAGCGTGCGCTGCGCGGCGGGCAGGTCGAACAGCTTCTCCAGCACCGCGTGCACCAGGGTGCCGCGCGTGGCCACCCGCGACGGGGCCTGCGGGAGCCGGTCGATGCAGCGGAACCGGTACAGCAGCGGGCAGGTCTTGAAGTCCGCCGCGCGCGACGGCGACAGCGAGCCGGTGATCACCGCGGACGCGGCGGATGCGCTCATGGCGCCAGACTAGGTGCCGGGTCGGACAGTCAGCCCGTCGTCACAGCAGGTGGATGCGCTTCCACGGCCAGATGATGAGGAAGGCACGCCCGACCACGTCCGCATCGGGTACCGGGCCGTACGCCCGGCTGTCCGCGGAGTTGCACCGGTTGTCACCCATGACGAACACCTCGTGGGCGGGCACGTGCACGGTCGTCACGACACCCGGCCTGGGTGCCTCCGTCAGGGAGGTGACCGGCGGGCAGGCCCGGTTGACGTACGGTTCGTCGACCGGCTCGCCGTTCACCGACAGCCGCCCGTCCTGCAGGGCGACCGTATCGCCGCCGACCGCGACCACCCGCTTGATCAGGACGCGCTCGGGCACCTGCCACGTCGAGGGCCGGGTGAACACCACGATGTCACCGCGGTGTATGGCGTGCATGCGGTAGGACAGCTTGTCGACCAGGACATGGTCGTTGTTGCAGCCCGCGCAGCCGTGCAGCGTCGGCTCCATCGACCCGGACGGGATGTAGTACGGCGCCACGACGAAGGACCGCAGCAGGGCAGCGGTGACCGCGACGATCAGGACCGTGACCAGGAGCCTGAGCGCAGACCGCGTGCGGCGGCGCGCGACGCCGGACGCGGTCTGCCGGCCGGGCCGGTCCTCCTGCTCGTGACCGCCCCCCTCCTCAGGGGGGCGGGGGGGAAAATCGTCCGCGCTCCGGGGCTGCGACGCCCCCGGTCGTGGGCTGGGCAGGGGGCGGCGGCCGGCGATCTCGTACGGACGAGGGCGGGGGCGCGGCCGGACCTGCGCTTCGGGCGGGCTCGCGGGCTCGGGCTCGCGCGCGACCAGCCAGGCGAGCGCCGAACGCAGCCGCCCGTGCGCGCCGTCCGCCGGCGGCTGCGGCACGTCCGGCACACCGGCAGGGTCCGCCTCGGGTGCCGGGTCGTCGGGGGCTGCGTCCTCGGTAGCCGAGTCCCCGGTAGCCGAGTCCCCGGTAGCCGAGTCCCCGGTAGCCGAGTCCCCGGTAGCCGAGTCCTCGGCGGCTGCGTCCTCGGCGGCTGCGTCCGCGGCGGCTGCGTCCTCGACCTCCCCGGCGGCCGCCGACGTCAGCGACAGCGGGCGCAGCACGTCACGCTCGTTCGAGGGCGCGGCGAAGGTCCGCGGCACCGTAGGAGGCGACGGAGCGGGCAGCGGCGCCGCCGGCTCCGGCTGCGCCGGCCCCACCTCGGGCGTTCGCTCGGACGGCGGCGCCGCCCACGTTCGGGTGGGGCGCAGCGTGCGGAAATCCGATCCGTCCCCGGTCGCCGTGTCGTCGGCCGCGTCGCCGTCGGCCGCCCCGTCCTCGTCCGAACCGTTTCGCACCCACGGGCGCACCGGATCGAGCGCGCGCCCGGGCCGGTCCCCGGTCCCGGGCTGCTCGCTGGTGTCCACGGCTGCACGGTATCCGAGGAACCCAGGTGTTGCTGCGTAGCATTGGGATGTGAGTACGAATCGGCCCAGCCCGCCGCCGCGGCACCTGCTGCGGGTCGGCCGGTTCTTCTCCGTGCCGATCTACTTCGCGCCGTCGTGGGTGATCATCGCGGCGCTGCTGACCATCTCCTACGCACCGGTCGTCGCCGCACAGGTCCCGCACGTCAGCGCCAGTTCGGCGTACCTGCTCGCCTTCGCGTTCGCGGTGCTGTTCGCCCTGTGCGTCCTGGCGCACGAACTCGGCCACACCGCCGTCAGCCTGCTCCTGGGCCTGCGCGTCCGGCGCGTGGTGATCTTCCTGCTGGGGGGCGTCTCGGAGATCGAGCACGACCCGCAGCGGCCACGCGACGAGCTGCTGGTCTCCCTCGCGGGCCCGCTGGTCTCGGTCGTCATCACCGCCGCCTGCTTCGGGGCGTACACGGTCGTGGACCCGCGCAGCATGCTCGGCGTGATGGTGCTGCTGCTCGCCTGGAGCAACCTGATCGTCGCGGCGTTCAACCTGCTTCCCGGGCTTCCGCTGGACGGCGGGCGGGTGTTCCGCGCCGTCGTGTGGGGCCTGTCGGGCAGCCGGTTGACCGGCACCCGGGTCGGCGCCTGGTCCGGACGCGTCGTCGCCGTGCTCGTCGCCGGGTCGGCCCTGATCCTGGACCGTGGGACATGGGGGATCAGTGCGGGCATCATCGGCGTCGCGCTGGCTGCCTACCTGTGGTTCGGCGCCGGGCAGAGCCTGCGTGCCGCCCAGATCCTCGACCGGCTGCCGTCGGTGAGCCTGCAGCGGCTGCTGCGACCCGGGCTGCTGGTGCCGTGGGACCTGTCGGTCGCCGAGGCGCTGCGTCGCGCGTGGTCCGGCAACGCCCGCGGGCTGGTCGTGGTCGATGCGGCCGACGCCCCGCGCGCGATCGTCGACGAGGCCCAGATCAGCGCGGTGCCGCTGGACCGCCGGCCCTGGACCTCGTTGAGCACCGTCTCGCGCCCGCTCGAGCCCGGGCTGATCCTCCCCGTCGGCCTGCAGGGCGAGGCGCTGCTCGACGCCGTGCGCGCGACGCCCGCCCACGAGTACCTGGTGGTCAACGCCGACGGCTCACCCGCCGGCATCCTCGCGACCGCGGATCTCGCCGCCGCGCTGCAGCGCCCGGCGACGGCGTGACCGATCGATGACCGATCCCGGCCCGGGGCCGTTTCGGGAGGGCGAGCGCGTCCAGCTCACCGACCCCAAGGGCCGGCTGCACACGATCACGCTGCAGGCGGGCAAGCAGTTCCACACCCACCGCGGCGCGATCGACCACGACGAGCTGATCGGCCTGCCCGACGGGAGCGTCGTCGGGTCCACGTCCGGGACGCAGTACCTGGCGCTGCGTCCGCTGCTGGTCGACTTCGTCCTGTCCATGCCCCGCGGTGCCGCGGTCATCTACCCGAAGGACGCCGCGCAGATCGTCACGATGGGGGACATGTACCCGGGCGCCACCGTGCTGGAGGCGGGTGCCGGATCCGGGTCGCTCACCTGCGCGCTGCTGCGGGCGGTCGGGCCGGCCGGGCGGGTGATCTCCTACGAGGTGCGCGCGGACCACGCCGAGGTGGCCGTGCGCAACGTCGGGACGTTCTTCGGCGCCGCGCCGCGGAACTGGTCGCTGCGGCTCGCCGACGCGGCGGAGCACCGGCCGGACGAGCCGGTGGACCGGGCGGTGCTGGACATGCTCAGCCCGTGGGAGGTGCTCCCGGCCGTCGCCACGGCGTTGCAGCCGGGCGGGGTGCTGATGGGGTACGTCGCCACGACGACGCAGCTGTCCCGGCTCGTGGAGGCGCTGCGGGCACACGGCGGGTTCACCGAGCCGCAGGCGTGGGAGACCTTCGCCCGCGGCTGGCACGTCGTGGGGCTCGCGGTGCGCCCCGAACACCGCATGATCGGGCACACCGCGTTCCTGGTCAGCGCCCGCCGGCTGGCCCCGGGGGTGAGCGCCCCCGCGCGCCAGCGTCGCCCGGCGAAGTCGGCCGAAGGTCAGGGGGCGTCCGGGCCGGCCACCGGCAGCCCGTCGTAGGCACGCTGGACGTAGATGCAGGCGCCCGGGCACTCCTTGGCCGCGGCGATGACGTCGTCGCGCAGCGCGTCCGGCACGTCGGCGAACGCGCCGGGCGCCGTCAGCAGGTCGCCGGCGGCACCGTTCTTGACGTAGGCGAGCCCGTCGACGTCGAACTCGAAGACCTCCGGCGCGTACTGCACGCACAGGCCGTCACCGGTGCACAGTTCCTGGTCGATCCGGACGCGCAACGGTTCGCCCATCGCCTCGGTACTCCTTCAGTTCGCGACGCTGTTTGCCGAATTCTCCTCCGAGGGTAGTTCCCTGCCGGGAGGGCCTTTCGTGTGTAGTGTCGGGGCGCAGCGCTCCGACTGCGGATGGAGGTGAGTCGCATGGCATCGGCAACACCGACCGGGCCTCGCGAGTCGGACGGCGAAGCGGAGACGCGCCGCCGCACGGCATTCCTCGAGCAGGAGATCGACCTGCTGCGCGCCAAGGTGTCCGAATCCCCTCGCCACATGCGACTGCTGGAGGACCGGCTGGCCGAGTCCCAGGCGCGCATCGCCGCCCTCAGCGACCGCAACGACCGCCTGGCCGAGACGCTGCGCGAGGCCCGCGACCAGATGGTCGCGCTCAAGGAGGAGATCGACCGCCTCGCCCAGCCCCCGAGCGGGTACGGCGTGTTCCTCGACGCCTTCGAGGACGGAACGGTCGACATCTTCACCTCCGGCCGCAAGCTGCGCGTCGCGGTGTCGCCCGAGGTCGCGGTGACCGACCTCAGGCACGGCCAGGAGGTCATGCTCAACGAGGCGATGAACGTGGTCGCGGCGCGCGGCTTCGAACGCGCCGGCGAGGTCGTCATGGTCAAGGAGATCCTCGCCGGCGGCGACCGCGCGCTGGTCATCGGCCACACCGACGAGGAGCGCGTCGTCCACCTGTCGGACCTGCTGCGCGAGCAGCCCCTGCGGGTCGGCGACTCGCTGCTGCTGGAGACCCGCTCCGCCTTCGCGTACGAGCGCATCCCCAAGAGCGAGGTCGAGGAACTGATCCTCGAAGAGGTCCCGGACATCGACTACACCGACATCGGCGGCCTGGGGCGTCAGATCGAGGCGATCCGTGACGCCGTCGAACTGCCGTTCCTGCACGCCGACCTGTTCCGCGAGCACCAGCTGCGCCCGCCCAAGGGAATCTTGCTCTACGGACCTCCGGGATGCGGCAAGACGCTCATCGCGAAGGCGGTGGCCAACTCGCTGGCCGCCCAGGTCGAGAAGGTGCGCGGACAGGACGAGAACGGCGCGGCCGCGAAGTCCTACTTCCTGAACATCAAGGGCCCGGAACTGCTCAACAAGTACGTCGGCGAGACCGAGCGCCACATCCGCCTGGTGTTCCAGCGGGCTCGGGAGAAGGCCTCCGAGGGCACCCCCGTGATCGTCTTCTTCGACGAGATGGACTCGATCTTCCGCACCCGCGGGTCCGGGGTCAGTTCGGACGTGGAGAACACGATCGTGCCGCAACTGCTCTCGGAGATCGACGGCGTCGAGGGCCTGGAGAACGTGATCGTGATCGGCGCGTCCAACCGTGAGGACATGATCGACCCGGCCATCCTGCGTCCGGGACGGCTGGACGTCAAGATCAAGATTGAGCGCCCCGACGCCGAGGCCGCGCGTGACATCTTCAGCAAGTACATCACCGCGGACCTGCCGATCAACGAGGAGGACCTCGCCGAGCACGGCGGCAACGCCGACGCGACGGTGGCCGCGATGATCCAGCACACGGTGGAGCGGATGTACTCCGAGTCCGAGGAGAACCGGTTCCTGGAGGTCACGTACGCCAACGGCGACAAGGAGACCCTGTACTTCAAGGACTTCAACTCCGGCGCGATGATCCAGAACATCGTCGACCGCGGCAAGAAGATGGCGATCAAGGACCTGTTGACGACGGGGCAGCGGGGGCTGCGCATGCAGCACCTGCTGGCCGCGTGCGTCGACGAGTTCCGCGAGAACGAGGACCTGCCCAACACCACCAACCCGGACGACTGGGCGCGGATCTCCGGCAAGAAGGGCGAGCGGATCGTCTACATCCGCACCCTCGTCTCGGGCAAGGGCAGTGACGCGGGACGCTCGATCGACACGGTCGGCAACACCGGTCAGTACCTGTAGGGTGACTTTTCCCCTCTGGCATCCGGTTCCGGCTCCGGGCACCGGACATCACAGGGGAAATGTCGGCGGCGGTTGGGTGTGAACGCCTGGCAGGCGGCGCTGGTCTTCGTGGCGGGCATCGGCGCCGGCACGATCAACACGGTCGTCGGTTCCGGCACCCTGATCACGTTCCCGGTCATGATCGGCGTCGGCATCCCGCCGGTGACGGCGAACGTCAGCAACAGCGTGGGGCTGTTCCCGGGGTCGCTGGTCGGCGCGTGGGGCTACCGCCGCGAACTGGAGGGTCAACGACAACGCGGCACCTGGCTCGGCATCGCCTCGATCATCGGGGCGGTCCTCGGCGCGCTGCTGCTGCTGCACCTGCCCGCGAGCGCCTTCCAGGCGATCGTCCCCGCCCTGATCATCCTGGCGCTGCTGCTGGTCGTGTTCGGCAAGCGGTTGACGGCACGTCTCACCGCCACGGGCCACGAGCCCAGCGCGCGCACCACGCCGCTGCTGTTCGGCCTGACGCTGGCCAGTGGGATCTACGGGGGCTACTTCGGCGCCGCGCAGGGGGTCATCCTGATGGGGATCTTCGGCATCCTGCTCGCCGAACCGCTGCAGCGCCAGAACGGCCTGAAGAACCTGCTGGCCGGGCTGGTGAACCTGGTCGCCGCGATCGTGTTCACGATCACGGCGCATGTCGACTGGGGCGCCGCGGGGTTGGTCGCGCTCGGCGCGATGATCGGCGCGATCATCGGCGCTCGGGTGGGCCGGCGGCTCTCTCCGGCCGCACTGCGCGCGGTCATCGTCGTCGTCGGCCTCGCCGCGGTCGTCAAACTGCTGACGTGACCAGATAAACCAAGTCCATGACTAAGTCGGCGCCCGTGAGTGTCGGCGTGCACGAGGCGAAGACGCGACTGTCCGAACTGCTCCGGCTCGTCGGTGCCGGGCGCGAGGTCGAGATCCGCCGCAACGGCGAGGTCGTCGCCCGACTGGTCGGCGTCGGCACCGGGCCGCGGCGGGCCTTCGGCCAGGACGAGGGCGTGTTCTGCGTACCCGACGACTTCGACGCCCAGCTCCCGGACCAGGTGCTCGACGAGTTCTTCAGGTGAGCGCCCGACTGATCGACACGCACGTCTGGCTGTGGCTGCAGGCCGACCCGGCACGCGTCGGGGCAGACCTGCGCAAGGAACTGGAGACGGCATCGCGGCTGTTGCTCTCGGTGGCGAGCAGTTGGGAGATCGCGATCAAGTACCGGCTCGGGAAACTTCCGTTGCCGTCCCCGCCCGACTCCTACCTGCCCAAGCGGATCCGCACGTCGGGCACGGAGGTGTTGCCGATCGAGCTGGACCACTGCCTGCGCGCCGGATCCCTCCCGCCACACCACCATGACGCGTTCGACCGGCTGTTGATCGCCCAGGCCCAGGCACTGCGGATCCCGATCGTGACGGCGGATCCGGTGTTCGACGCCTACGACGTCCGGACGGTTCGGGTGTGACCGGTTACTCGCCGGGCCGGCGCGCGTCCACTCGCTGAGCAGGGGCGAGCACAGCCTGACGAACACGGGCGCGATGCCGCTACGCTTCCCGGATGATTGCCGGCATCGTCATCGCCGTCGTGGTCGTGCTGATCGTGCTGTGGCTGATCTTCGGCTACAACCGGTTGGTCCGCAGCCGCAACGGGTACCAGAACGCGTTCGCGCAGATCGACGTCCAACTGCAGCGCCGCTTCGACCTGATCCCCAACCTGGTCGAGACCGCCAAGGCGTACATGGCCCACGAGCGCCAGACCTTCGAGGAGATCACCGCGGCGCGCGCCGCCGCGATCTCCGGGCTGAGCGCCGCCAAGGCCAACCCGGGGGAGCCGGCGGCCATGCAGCAACTCGCCCAGACGCAGGGGGCGCTCGCCGGTGCCCTGGGCCGGTTCACGGCAGTGGCGGAGAACTACCCGGACCTGAAGGCCAGCCAGAACATGATGCAACTGTCCGAGGAACTCACCTCGACCGAGAACCGGGTCGCCTTCTCGCGGCAGGCGTACAACGACTCCGTGCTGAGCTACAACAACGCCCGCCAGGTGTTCCCGGCGAGCGTGATCGCGGGCATGTTCGGTTTCCGGCCGGCGGCGATGTGGGAGGTCGATCCGGGCAAGCCGGAGACCCGCGACGCGCCGAAGGTGCAGTTCTGACGCGCTGAGGTGAACTTCTTCGACCGGCAGCATGCCGCACGCGGCGCCTCCGCGAAACTCGTCGCACTGTTCGCGGTGTCGGTGCTGGCCATGCTGGTCGCGATCGACGTGGTCGTGTTCGTCGTGGCCCGCGCCTACGCCCCGCACTCGGCCATCGGCTGGCTCGTGGCCGCGACGGTGATCACCGTCCTGGTCGTCGGCGGCGGCACGCTGTTCAAGACGGTGGCGCTGCGATCCGGGGGCGGTACCGCCGTCGCGCTGTCGACCGGCGCCACACCGGTCGACCCGACCACCAGCGATCCGCTGTTGCGCCGCCTGCTCAACGTCGTCGAGGAGATGTCCATCGCCTCCGGCGTGCCGATGCCGCGGGTGTTCGTCCTGGCGCGCGAGCCGGGCATCAACGCCTTCGCGGCCGGATACACCCCCGCCGACGCCACCATCACCGTCACCGGCGGCGCGCTGCACATGCTCAACCGCGACGAGTTGCAGGGCGTGATCGGGCACGAGTTCAGCCACATCCTCAACGGCGACATGCGGCTGAACATCAAGACGATCGGCCTGCTCTACGGCATCTTGCTGCTCGGCCTCATCGGCCTGCGGGTGCTCTACTTCGGCGGCGGCAGCGGCGGTCGGGGGCGCGATCGCGACAACAACGCCGCGCCGCTGCTCGCCTTCGCGCTGGCGATGACCATCCTCGGATTCGTCGGCCAGTTCTTCGCGAGCCTCATCAAGGCCGCGATCACCCGTCAGCGGGAATGGCTCGCCGACGCGTCGTCGGTGCAGTTCACCCGGCAGACGAGCGGTCTCGAAGGCGCGCTGAAGAAGATCGCGGGCGTCCCCACCGGCTCGCAACTGCAGGACAAGCA
>SCQZ01000135.1 GCA_004299665.1 Jatrophihabitans sp. | reverse complement strand
TTGATCACGGCCGTGATCTGCTTCACGCGAGCGCCCCCTCCCGCTCGGCGGGCGCCAGGGACGGCCGCGGACGGTGGGCCAGGGCTCCCCCGGACCGGCCCTCGAGGTCGTAGGCGCTCTCGCCGTGCTGCGCGAAGTCGATCCCCTCCACCTCGTCGTCCGAGCTGATCCGCCAGCCGATGGTGACCTTGATGACCAGTGCGATGACCGTAGTGAGCACGCCGGTCCAGACCAACGTGAACACGACGGCGGCCAACTGGTGGCCCAGCAGCGCGAAGTTCCCGCCGTAGAAGAGCCCGTTCGTCCCGGCCGGGAAGAAGCCGTCCACGCCCTGCGGCGAGGTGGTGGTCCCGACGAACCCGATGAGCAGCGTCCCGACGATGCCGCCGACGAGGTGCACCCCGACGACGTCCATGGAGTCGTCCAGCCCCCAGCGGTACTTCAGCCCGACGGCCCAGGCGCAGGCGATGCCGGCGAGCGCGCCCACGACGATCGCCCCCACCAGGTTCACCGACCCGCAGGAGGGGGTGATCGCCACCAGCCCGGCGACGATGCCGGAGGCCGCGCCCAGCGACGTGGCCCGGCCGTGGCGCAGGCGCTCCATCGCCAGCCAGCCCAGCATGGCCGCCATCGTCGCGACGGTGGTGTTCATGAACGTCACGCCGGTCTCGGTCAGGAACTGCGCGGTCTGCTTCGCGGTGTTGGTGGAGGCGAACGCGATCGACCCGACGTTGAACCCGTACCAGCCGAACCACAGCAGCCCCGCGCCGATCATCGTCAGGGTGAGGTTGTGGGGCCGCATGGGATCGCGCCGGAACCCGGCCCTCCTGCCGACCACCAGGGCCAGCACCCCACCGGCGATGCCGGCGTTGATGTGCACCACGGTCCCGCCGGCGTAGTCCAGTGCCGGGAAGTGGTGGGACAGCCAGCCGCCGCCCCACACGTTGTGCGCGACCGGGAAGTAGCACAGCGTCACCCACACCGCGACGAAGACGATCCAGGACGACAGCTTGATCCGGTCGGCCACCGCACCGCTGATGAGCGCGGCCGTGATCGCCGCGAACGTGAGTTGGAACAGGACGCCGGTGTAGTTCCCCCAACTGACGCCGTGCAGTCCGAACATCCGCAGCGGGCTGGCGATCAGGTCCCCGTTCCCGTTGCCGACACCGTCGCCGCCCCAGCCCTCCGACCAGCCCCACAGCACGAAGACGAGCCCGACCACCGCGAACGCGACGAAGGACATCATCATCATGTTGAGCACGGCCTTGGCCCGGGCCATGCCGCCGTAGAACAGCGCCAGGCCGGGCACCGTCATCATGAGCACCAGGGCGGTCGCCACCAGCATCCAGGCGTAGTAGCCGTCCATCGCACCTCCGTATCGGGTTGCGACCACTGTCGAGGGCGATCGTTTCGGGAACCCTGCGGAACTGTTTCGCGCGTGTAACCGAATCCGCGCCGGCGCGGGCGCGATACTCGCGGGAGAACGGGCAGGGGGCAGCGGATGAGGATGCGCGTCGCGCTGGCCGCGGCGACGGTGCTGCTGACGGCCTGCACCGGTGTCACGGCCGGCTCGGGCACCGCCGGGGCCGGTCGGGCGACGCCGCCGGTCCCCGGCTCCGCGTCGTCGCAGGCCACGTCGCCGCGTGCCCCGTCGTCCACGGTGTCGGACCCGGTTGCCACCGCGTCGCCGTCCGGGCCCGCCGTGCCGCTGCGCACCATCTCGGTGGCGGCCCAGGACGGGCGCACCTACCAGGTGCGGGTGTGGGCGGAGGACCGGATCGGCGATTGCGCCGCGCACTCCTACGGGCAGGTCGTGCAGTACTTCCGGGAGCACCCGTGCCGTGGCGCGTCACGGCGACTGATCACTCTGGACGCCGGGGGTCGAGCGGTCGGCATGTCGGTGATCACGGTCGGCTGCGCCTCCGGCCCGGAGCCGGATCACGTGTACGACTACGCGGCGCAGTTCGCGGCGCTGGAGCGGGCCGATGGCACCGGCGGCATCAACGACCTGTTGCGCGAGGGCGCGCACATGCCCGGCCCGAGTGCAATCCCGGCGAACGAGGCGTTCGAGGTCCAGTCCCAGGACGTCGGCGTGTTCGTCTTCGACGCGTGGTACCTGCAGGGGCCCACGGCCTCGCAGGATCCGGCCCTGATCGCCCTCGAGCAGAGCCTGGTCCTCACCGCCGCCACGAACTAGAGCGGGAAGGGAATGACGGTGCGCCAGGAATCGCGTGGCTCGGCCGCCACGTCCGCATAGACGTCGGCGATGCGCTCCGGCTCGAAGCCCGGGGTGCCGAGCACGCCGTTGATCGTGACCGTGGCGCAGTGGATGCCGCGCTCGGCGTAGTCCGGCGCCATCGCCTGCACCAGGGCGCGCAGCGCGGCCTTCTGCACGCCGAGCGTCGGGGCGCCCGGGGACGGGAAGTCCGCGGCCGCCGACCCCGTGGCGATCACGGCACCGCCGGAGGGCATGAACGGCACCGCCGCCCGGGCGCTGGTGAGCAGGCTCGCGGCCCCGGCGTGCACGTCGGCGAGCAGGTCGCAGGGACTCAGGTCCAGGGTGGACGCCTCGCGCCACACCGAGACGTTGTGCACCAGGACGTCCACCGACCCGGTGTGCTCGCCGAACCGGGTGACGGCGGCCCGCAGGGCCTCGCTGTCCCCTACGTCCGCGACGGCCCAGCCGGTGGTGATGCCCTCGGCCTGCAACGCCTCCCCGAGCGCCGTGACGCTGCCCTCGTGCTCGGACAGCAGGGCGACGTCGTAGCCGTCCCGGGCGAAGCGGCGCGCGATCGCACCGCCCAGCCGCGGGCCCGCACCGGCGAGGAGCAGCGTCGGCATCAGGCCACCGCCGCGCGGGCGCCGACGAACGCCTGCACGCACGCCTCGACGTCCGCCTCGGAGTGCGCGGCGGACAGTTGCACCCGGATGCGCGCCCTGCCCTGCGGCACCACCGGGTAGCTGAAGGCGATGACGTAGACGCCACGGGTCAGCATGTCGTCGGCGATCCGCGAGGCGAGTGCGGCGTCACCGAACATGACCGGCACGATCGGGTGCTCGCCGGCGAGGATGTCGAAGCCCTCGGCCGCCATGCGCCGGCGGAACAGCGCGGTGTTGCGCTGCAGCGTCTCGCGCTGCCCACGTCCCCCGGCGGCCGCGCCCTCACTGCCCGCCACGAGGTCGAGCGCGGCGAGCGATCCGGCCACCACGGCCGGGGCGACCGCGTTGGAGAACAGGTAGGGCCGCGAGCGCTGCCGCAGCAGTTCGACGATCTCCGACCGCGCCGCGATGTAGCCGCCGGACGCGCCGCCCAGGGCCTTGCCGAGCGTCCCGGACACGACGTCGACCCGGTCCCGGACGCCGAACCGCTCCGGGGTCCCGGCGCCGGTGTCCCCGATGAAGCCGACGGCGTGCGAGTCGTCCACCATCACCATCGCGTCGTACCGCTCGGCGAGGTCGCAGATCTGCGGCAGCGGCGCGAAGTAGCCGTCCATCGAGAAGACGCCGTCGGTGACGACCAGCCGGCGCCGGGCGCCCGACGCGGCGCGCAACTGCTCCTCCAGGTCGGCCATGTCGCGGTTGTGGTAGCGGTACCGGGCGGCCCGGCACAGCCGGATCCCGTCGATGATCGACGCGTGGTTCAGCTCGTCGGAGATCACCGCGTCGTCCTCGCCGAGCAGCACCTCGAAGACGCCGCCGTTCGCGTCGAAGCAGGAGGAGTACAGGATCGCGGCATCGGTCCCGAGGAAGGCCGCCAGCCGCGCCTCCAACTCGGTGTGCTGGGTCTGCGTGCCGCAGATGAACCGCACGCTGGCCATCCCGAAGCCCCAGTCGCCCAGCGCCTGTCGCGCCGCGGCGACGACGGCGGGGTGGTCGGCGAGCCCGAGGTAGTTGTTCGCGCAGAAGTTCAGCACCTCTCGCGATCCGGTCCGAACCCGCGCCGACTGCGGCGAGGACAGTTGCCGCTCGGCCTTGTACAGCCCCGCGTCGCGGATCTCGTCCAGCGTCTCGCGCAACTGGTCGCGCACCGCCCCGAACGCCATCTCACACCACCGTCCAATCCAGCACGACCTTGCCGCACTGCCCGCCCCGCGCCGTCGCGAACGCCTCGGCCCACCGGGTGGCGGGGAAGCGGTGCGTGATGACCGAGGAGATGTCCAGCCCGCTGCGGAGCATGGCGCTCATCGCGTACCAGGTCTCGAACATCTCGCGTCCGTAGATGCCCTTGATCGTGATCATATGGGTGACCACCTTGCCCCAGTCGATCTCGATCGGGGCGGCAGGCAGCCCGAGCATCGCGATCCGCCCGCCGTGGTTGAGGTTGGCCAGCACCTCCGGCAGGGCGCTCGGGTGCCCGCTCATCTCCAGCGCCACGTCGAAGCCCTCGACCATCCCCAGGTGCCGCTGCGCCGACGCGATGCGCTCGGTCGACACGTCGAGTGCGAGGTCGACCCCCATCCGGCGCGCGAGGTCCAGCCGGTACGCGGAGACGTCGGTGATCACCACGAACCGTGCGCCGACGTGCCGGCACACGGCCGCCGCCATCAGGCCGATCGGCCCGGCGCCGGTGATCAGCACGTCCTCACCGACGAGCGGGAACGACAGCGCGGTGTGCACGGCGTTGCCGAACGGGTCGAAGATGGCACCCAGGTCCGGGTCGAGCGGCGTGCGGTGGACCCACACGTTCGACTCCGGCAGCACGACGTACTCGGCGAACGCGCCGTCGCGGTTGACGCCCAGCCCCTGGGTGCGGATGCACAGGTGGCGCCTGCCGGCGCGGCAGTTGCGGCACGTCCCGCACACGACGTGCCCCTCGCCGGACACCAGGTCGCCGACGGTGACGTCGCGGACCTCCGCGCCGACGGCGACGACCTCGCCGCAGAACTCGTGACCGACGACCAGCGGCGCGTCGACGGCCGAGGCCGCCCACGGGTCCCACGACTCGATGTGCAGGTCGGTGCCGCAGATGCCGGCCCGCAGCACCCGGATCTTGACCTCGGCCGGCCCGGGTTCGGGCTCCGGGCGCTCGGTCAGTTCCAGGCCGGGCCCGGCGGCCGGCTTGTAGAGAGCCTTCACGCTCCGACGGTATCGCCCAGCAGCGCGTCCACGAACGCCTCCGGCTCGAACGGCGCGAGGTCGTCGGCCCCCTCGCCCAGGCCGACGAGCTTCACCGGGACGCCCAGCTCGCGCTGCACGCTGATGACGATGCCGCCCTTGGCGGTGCCGTCCAGCTTGGTGAGCACGATGCCGGTGACGTCCACGACCTCGGTGAACACCCGCGCCTGCTGCAGGCCGTTCTGGCCCGTCGTGGCGTCCAGGACCAGCAGCGTCTCGTCCACCGGCCCCTGCTTCTCGACGACCCGCTTGACCTTGCCCAGCTCGTCCATCAGCCCGACCTTGGTATGCAGGCGCCCCGCGGTGTCGATCAGCACCGTGTCCACCGCGAGCTCACCGCCTCGCCGCACCGCGTCGAAGGCGACCGAGGCCGGGTCACCGCCCTCGGGTCCGCGCACCGTCTCGGCCCCGACCCGCGACCCCCACGTCTGCAGCTGGTCGGCGGCGGCGGCGCGGAACGTGTCGGCGGCGCCGAGCAGCACGGTGCGGCCGTCGGCGACCAGCACCCGGGCGAGCTTCCCGCAGGTGGTCGTCTTGCCGGTGCCGTTGACGCCCACCACCAGGACCACCGCCGGACGCTCCCCGGTCGAGGTGGCGTGCACCGTGCGGTCCAGGTCCGGCTGCAGCGCCGCGACGAGTTCGTCGGCCAGCAGCGCGCGCAACTCCGCCGTCGACCGGGTGCCCAGCACCTTGGTGCGGGTGCGCAGGTTGTCCACGATCTGACCGGTCGCGCCGACCCCGACGTCGGCCGTCAGCAGGACCTCCTCGACCTCGTCCCAGGCGTCCTCGTCGAGGCGCTCGCGGGACAGCACCGACAGCAGGCCGCGGCCCAGCGTCGACTGGGACCGCCCCAGCCGCGCCCGCAGCCGGACCAGGCGCCCCGCGGTCGGTTCCGGCGTCTCGACGGCCGGTGCGGCCGGTGCAGCGGCGGGCGCCTGCACGGGCGCGGGCAGGGTCGCGACGGTCTCGGGCGGGTGCTCGACGGGCGCCGGTTCGCGCGGTGGCGTGGCCGCCGGCGGCCGGGAGACCCGCAACCGCGGGACGAGGAGGGCAGCGGTCAGCAGCAGGGCAAGGACGACGATGCCGATGACGACCCAGAGCCAGATCATCGGATCATTGTCCCAAGGCCCGCGACCGGCCCGACGGGCGCGTCAGGTGGTCGCGACCGCCCCGCCGGACTGCCACTCGCCCCAGGGGACGTTCCAGTCGCCGTAGCCGTCGCCCATCTGCATCTTCGGGCCGGAGGCGTTCGGGTAGTTGACCACGTCGCCGACCTCCAGGAAGTCGTACAGCTTCTGCGCGTCCGCGGGCCGCAGGTTGGTGCACCCGTTGGAGGTGTCCGCGCGTCCGATGTTGTTCTGCGGTCCGGCGCAGCCCGGCCCCGTGGACGGGGCACAGTTCCACGGCGCGGAGTGCAGGTACTCGCCCCCGTAGGTGAGCCGCTGGGTGAACTTCACGTGCGGGTCGTAGTAGCCGGGGCCGCGCATCGGGATGTCGGCACCCTTCTCCATGATCACCTTGACGCCCCGCAGGGTGGGTGTGTTCGGCGCGCCGAGGGAGATCTGGAAGGCGCCCCACAGCTGCCCGTCGCTCATGACCGTCAGGGTGTGGGTGCTGTCGTCGGCGGTGAGGAGGTTCGCCGGGCCGGTGCTGTAGTCCAGGGTCAGGCTGTCGTCGAACGCGAGCCCCTTGCCGGCCGAGACGCCCTGCGTCGCGAAGTCGACGTGGATGCGCGCGTGCGCGGGCCAGTACGCCTGCTCCCGGTAGTGGGCCTCCATGGGGTATCCCGCCGCCGGGTCGCTGTACTCGAAGTACCAGGCCCCGTTGGCCGGCTGCCCGTTCACGGTCACCGTCACCGCCTTCGCGAAGGCGGCCGCGTCGGTGATCTTCTGGTTGAAGTGGGCGATGATCGGCATGCCGACGCCCACGGTGGTGCCGTCCCCGGGGAAGGCGGTGATGTGCACCGGCGTGGGGGGCGGGCCGCTCGGCGTGGCCGGCGCGCTCGCCGAGTGCGACGACGAGCCGGGGTCCTTGGTGACGGTCACGGTCGGGTGGGGCTTTCCGCTCGAACCGGTGCTGCAGGCCGCGAGCGCGGCGGCGGCGGCCAGCAGCCCGGTCAGCAGCAGGAGACGGGAGCGGCGAGCGGCGATCATGCGCTTCGACACGCACCAACCGTAGGGGACGGCCCCCCGGCCGCCCGGTGCGGCCTGCCTCAATTCACAGGAGCGGGCGCCGGTTCGCCGGTCGCGTCGCGCAGCCGCTGGCTGATCACCTGGGTCACGCCGTCCCCGCGCATGGTCACGCCGTAGAGCGCGTCGGCGATCTCCATGGTGCGCTTCTGGTGGGTGACCAGGATGATCTGGCTGCTGGTGCGCAGGTCCGAGACGAGCGTCAGCAACCGGTCCAGGTTGGTGTCGTCCAGGGCGGCCTCGATCTCGTCCATGATGTAGAACGGGCTCGGCCGGGCGCGGAAGATCGCGACCAGCAGCGCGACCGCGACGAGGGAGCGCTCGCCGCCGGACAGCAGCGAGAGGCGCTTGACCTTCTTGCCCGGTGGCCGCGCCTCCACGTCGATGCCGGTCAGCAGCATGTCGTCGGGCTCGGTGAGGACCAGCCTCCCGTCGCCGCCGGGGAACAGGGCGGCGAACACGACCTCGAACTCGCGCGCCACGTCGGTGTAGGCGCTGGTGAAGACCTGCAGAATGCGGTCGTCGACCTCCTTGACGACGGTGAGCAGGTCCCGGCGGGTGGCCTTGAGGTCCTCCAGTTGCGTGGACAGGAACTGGGAGCGTTCCTCGAGCGCCGCGAACTCCTCCAGCGCCAGCGGGTTGACCTTGCCCAGCAGCGCGAGGTCGCGCTCGGCGCGGGCCGCCCGCTTCTCCTGGGTGGGGCGGTCGAACGGCCCCGGTTGCGGTGCGACGACCTGCCCGCCGCGCTCGAGCGCCTGCGCGTACTCGGACACCTCCACCGAGCTGGGCGGGCACGGCTGTTCCGGGCCGTACTCGGCGACCAGCGCCTCGGGTTCGACGCCGAACTCCTCGACGGCCCGCTCCTCGACCTGCTCGATCCGCAGGCGTTGCTCGGCACGCAGCATCTCGTCGCGGTGGACGACGTCGGTGAGCCGGCCCAGCTCCGCGGCCAGGTCGCGCGCCCGCGCCCGCACGCCGGCCAGTTCGGAGTCCCGCTCGGCACGGCCGCGCTGCAGGCCGTCCCGCTCGCCGATCGCGGCCGCGACGGACCCCGCGATTCCGGCCAGCACCTGCCCGGCCGCGTCGCGCACGGCGGCGGCGATGACGGCGCCGCGGGCGCGCCGCTCGCGGGCCTGCTGCTGGCGCAGCCGGGCGTCGCGCTCGACCTGCGCGGCCCGCACCAGTTGCTCGGCCCGGCCCGCGACTGCGCGCGCGCGTTCCTCCCCGGTCCGCACCGCCAGCCGGGACTCGACCTCCTGCTGCCGCGCGGTCTCCAGATCCGCGCGCAGCCCGTCCCGGTCGCGGCTGTCCGGCTCGGCGGGCTCGTCGGCCTGTGCCTCGGCCAGGTGCAGCCGCTCCTCCAGCTCCGACAGGCCCGCGAGGTCGCTGTCCCGGGCCCGCTCGGCCGCCGAGCGGGCGTCCTCGAGCCGCTGCGCCTCGGCCGTCGCGGACCGCGCCGCCTGACCGAGTTCGGCGAGCCGCTCGGCGACGGCCGACAGCCGGGCGTCGGACTCGTTCAGCGCCGCCAGGGCGAGCTCCACCTCG